>JACSRN010000014.1 GCA_014879735.1 Paracoccaceae bacterium | reverse complement strand
GCTGGAAGAGCCGTTCCTGCAACTGGCCTTCCTCGCGCTGCCGGTGATCCCGCATCTGAAGATCACCGACCACGGCATGGTCGACGTCGACAAGTTCGAGGTGATCCCCTGACCTGTGTCTTTGTTCCCTAAATATCCTCCGGGGGTCCGGGGGTGGAAAACCCCCGGCCTGCCCGTGCCTGCCCCGATCAGCCCCGCGCGGCGCCCTGCCGCAAAAGCGCATCGATCTCGGCCCCCGGCGCCGCCGCCAGCAAGGGCGCAAAATTGCCCTCGCCCAGCATTGCCGCCAGGCTGTCGCGGATCGCCGCATGGGTGACGCGCGCGATCTGGCTGCCCGTCGAGATCCGCCGCACCCCCATCGCCGCCAGTTCCGCCACCGTCAGCCCGCGCAGCGGCCCGGCCGCCAGCACATTCACCGGCGCCCGCACCGCGGCCAGCACCGCCGCCAGTTCCGCGCGCCCCGGCGGCACCGGCAGATAAAGCAGATCCGCCCCCGCCGCCTCGAAAGCCTGCAGCCGCGCAATGCCTTCCGCCAGGTCATAGCTGCCGTTCATCACGCCATCCGCCCGGGCGCAGAACACGAAGGGCCGGCCCAGCGCCCGCGCCGCGGCCGCCCCGGCCCGGATCCGCTCGACCGCCAGGTCGCGGCCATAGGCCGGATGCGCCCCCGCCATCCGGGTATCCTCGACCGAGATGCCCGACAGCCCGGCCTCTGCCGCCAGCCGCACGGTCTCGGCGACCACCTCGGGCGCATCGCCGAACCCGTTCTCGAAATCGCCCGACACCGGCAGGCCGGTTGCCGCCAGCAGATCCGCGGCATGGGCCAGCGCCTCGTCGCGCGTCACGCCGCCCATGTCGGCCCGCCCCAGCGTGAAGGCATGCGCCGCCGAGGATGTCGCCAGCGCCTTCGCCCCCAGCGCGGCCATCATCCGGGCCGAACCGCGATCCCAGGGGTTCGGGATGACGAAACATCCCGCCCGGTGCAGCGCCGCAAAGGTCTCGTGCCGTTCCGAAAGCCGCATCGCGCCACCTTTCATCTGCCCGTCATCTGCCCAGACTGCCCCGACTGCCGCCGGAGATGTCGCCCGCTCTGTCGCATGCCCGCGAAACCGGCGGGCCGGCCGGTCCCGCGGCCCGCTACTGGCGCACCCGCGCGGATTTCGGATCATACATCGGCGATAGGCTCGCCACCGCCCGGTGCCGCACCCCGGCGACCTCGATCTCATAGGCCGAGGCCAGCAGCTCCTCCGCCGTCTCGCCGGCGCAGGGCACATAGCCCATGGCCACCGCGGCCCCCAGCGCATGGCCGTAGTTCGCACTTGTCACCGGGCCGACGATCCGGCCGTCGCGCAGCACCGCCTCGTTGTGAAACAGCATCGGCCCGGGATCCTCCAGCCGGAACTGGACAAGGCGGCGCGTCACGCCGGCCTCGCGGCGGCGCAGCACCGCCTCGCGGCCGAGGAAGTCGGGCTTGCCGGTCTTCACCGCAAAGCCGAGGCCCGCCTCCAGCACGTGATCCTCGTCGGTGATGTCATGGCCCCAATGGCGATAGGCCTTCTCGATCCGGCAGGAATCCAGCGCATGCAGGCCGCAAAGCTTCAGCCCCAGCGCGGCGCCGGCCTCTTCCAGAACCTCGAAGACATGCGCCGCCTGATCGGCCGAAGGATAGATCTCCCAGCCCAGCTCGCCCACATAGGTCACACGATGCGCCCGGGCGAGGCCATAGCCGATCTCGATCTCGCGCATCGTGCCGAAGGGATGCGCCTCGTTGGAGAAATCGGCCGGGCTGACCGCCTGCATCAGGTCGCGCGCCTTCGGCCCCATGACGCAGAGCACGGCCTCCGCCGCGGTCACGTCGGTGATGACGGCAAAGGCCTCGCCCAGATGCGCGCCGAGCCAGGCGAGGTTGCGCTGCAGCGTCGCCCCCGGCACGACAAGAAGGAAGGCGGTCGGCGACAGCCGCGTCACCGTCAGATCCGCCTCGATCCCGCCACGGGCGTTCAGCAGCATGGTATAGACGATGCGGCCGGGCTCGACATCCATCTCGGCCGAGCAGATGCGGTTCAGGAAGGCCATCGCATCGCGGCCCTCGACCCGGATCTTGCCGAAGGACGACATGTCGAACAGCCCCACCCCCTGCCGCACCGCCAGATGCTCGGCCTTCTGGTTCGAGAACCAGTTCTGCCGGCCCCAGTCGTAGCGATATTCCCGCTCCTGCCCCGGATCGGCGAACCAGTTCGCCCGCTCCCATCCCGCCACCTCGCCGAAGACCGCGCCGCGTGCCTTCAGATGTTCGTGCAGCGGCGTGCGCCGCACCCCGCGGCTGGTGACGACCTGGCGGTAGGGGAAATGGTCGGCGTAGAGCAGACCCAGCGTTTCGGAGACCCGCTCCTTCAGGTAGCGGCGGTTCTTCTGGAACGGCTCTGCCCGGCGGATGTCGACATCCCAGAGATCGAAGGGCGGCTCGCCGCCGGTGATCCATTCCGCCAGCGCCATCCCCGCCCCGCCGGAGGAGACGATCCCGACGGAATTGTAGCCCGCCGCCACCCAATAGCCCGCCAGCCGCGGCGCGGGGCCAAGGTAGTAGCGGTCGTCGGGGGTAAAGCTCTCTGGCCCGTTGAAGAAGGTATGGATCCCCGCCCGCTCGAACAGCGGCATCCGGTTCGTCGCCATCTCCAGGATCGGGGCGAAATGGTCCCAATCCTCGGGCAGGGTGTCGAATTCGAAATCCTCGCGGATACCGTCCATCCCCCAGGGTTTCGCCCTGGGTTCGAAGGCGCCGATCATCATCTTGCCGGCATCCGACTTGTAATAGGCGCATTCGTCGGGCACCCGCAGCACCGGCAGATCGCCCATCCCCGCCACCGGCTCCGTCACCAGATAGAAATGCTCGGCCGCATGCAGCGGCAGCGTCACCCCGTTCTGTGCCGCCAGATCGCGCCCCCACATGCCACCGCAGTTGATCACCACATCGGCCGCGATATGCCCGGGTCCGTCCGGGCCGACATAGTCGACCCCCGTCACCCGCCGCGCACCGCCCGGGCCCGTACCTTCCGTCACCCGCGTGACCTTGACGCCTTCATGGATCGCAGCCCCCGCCATCCGCGCGCCCTTGGCCAGCGCCATGGCGATATTGGCCGGATCGCATTGGCCATCGTTGGGCAGATGCACCGCGCCCACCACGCCATCGACATTCAGCCAGGGATAGAGGCACTTGACCTCCGCGGCACCGATCCGGCTCACCTCGACCCCGAAGATCCCCGCCAGTGTCGCCTGGCGCTGGATCTCCTCCATCCGCGCCGGCGTCAGCGCCACGGTCAGCGAACCCACCCGCTTCATCCCCGTCGCAACGCCGGTCTCGGCCTCGAGCCGATAGTAAAGCTCGGCGGAATATTTGGCGAGGCGCGTCATGTTCTGGTTCGCGCGCAGCTGGCCGATCAGCCCGGCCGCATGCCAGGTCGTGCCGCAGGTCAGCCGCCGGCGCTCCAGCAGCACGATGTCACGCCATCCGGCCCTGGCCAGGTGATAGGCCACGGAACAGCCCGAGACCCCGCCCCCGATCACCACCGCCCGCGCCTTGTCCGCTATCGCCATGTCACCCTCATCGCCGCAAATTCCCCGCCGGATCCCGGCACGCCCCCGTTCCGGGACATTGCCTAGGCCCTGATCCGCGCATTGGCCGCATCCCACAGGGGCCGGTCGGCCTGCACCACGGCAGGATAGCGGCGCCCGAAGATCTCCACCTCCACCGCCTGCCCCTCCGCCGCCAGATCGGCGCGGATCATCCCCAGGCCGATCACCGCCCCGACCCGGTGGCCGAACCGGCCGCTCGTCACCTCGCCCACCACGCTGTCGCCGGCCCAGATCGTCGACATATAGGGCGGATCCTCCGCACCCGCCGCGATCACCAGCGTGCAGAACCTCCGGGCCACGCCGCGCTGGCGTTCGGCCTCCAGCGCCGCCTTGCCGCGGAACGCCGGCTTCGCCCAGTCGACGAAACGGTCGAGCCCCCCCTGCAGCACGGTGTAATCGGTGGAAAGATCGCCCTTCCAGGCACGATAGCCCTTCTCGATGCGCAGCGCGTCGAGCGCGAACATGCCGAAGGGCCGCAGCCCCAGCGGCTCGCCCGCCGCCATCACCGCATCCCAGACCGCCGGCGTGTCGGCCAGCCGGCTGTGCAATTCCCAGCCCAGCTCGCCCGCGAAGCTCACCCGCGCCAGCCAGACGTCGCGGCCGGCGATCCGGCCCCACTGATGCGTAAGCCAGGGCTTCGCCAGATCTGCCCCGGCCCCCACCGCCTCCAGCACCGCCCGCGCCCGCGGCCCGGTCAGGATCTGGCACGACCACTCGGCACTTTCGTCGGTCAGCACCAGCCCCGGCAGAAGGTGACGCATCAGCCAGTCGCGGTCATGCAGCTGCGCCGTCGCCGCGGTGATCAGCAGCATCTCGTCCTCGGCCAGGCGCGCAACCGACATTTCGGTGACGATCCGCCCGGCGTCATCGGCAAAATAGGCCAGCCCCAGCCGCCCGACCGCCGGCAGCCGGCCGGTGATCTGCCTGGCCAGCCAGTCCGCCGCCCCGCGCCCCGTCAGGCGAAAGCGCGAGAACCCCGGCAGGTCGAGAATGCCGCAGCCATCCCGCACCGCGGCGCATTCCGCCGCCACCGCCCCGAACCACGGCCCCTCGCGGCGCCAGGTCCGCTGGGCCGCCTCCGTCAGGTCGTCGCCCGGCCGCGCATACCACAGCGCCCGCTCATAGCCGTTGTAGGGCCCGAACTGCGCCCCGCGCGCCGCCACCCGGTCATGCACCGCCGACAGCCGCCGCATCCGCCCCTCGGGCCAGGCGTGATGCGGAAAATGCATGGCATATTCGTGACCATAGACTTCCTTGCCCTTGGCGATGCAATAGTCGCGGTCCTCCCAGCCGGTGAAGCGGCGCGGGTCGCAGGACCACATGTCCCATTCCGTCGCGCCCTCCGTCACCCATTCCGCCAGCACCTTGCCCGCCCCGCCGGCCTGGCAGATCCCAAAGGTGAAGACGCAGGCCTCGAAGGCATTCGGCACGCCCGGCATCGGCCCGATCAGCGGATTGCCGTCGGGCGTATAGGGGATCGGACCGTTGATCACCTTCTGCAGCCGCCCCTCGGCCAGGATCGGCACCCGCGCCATGGCATCGCCGATATGCCATTCGATCCGCTCCAGATCGTCGGGAAACAACTGGAAGCTGAAATCCTCGGGGAAGGGATCCTCGGGCGTCACCCAATGCGCCCGGCAGGGATTCTCGTAGGGGCCAAGGTTGAAGCCCATCTTCTCCTGCCGCAGGTAATAGCTGCTGTCCACGTCGCGCAACAGCGGCAGCTTGTGCCCGGTCTCCTGCGTCCAGGCCGCCACTTCCGGGATGGTGTCGAACAGCAGGTACTGGTGGCTCATCACCATCATCGGCACCTGCCTGCCAAACAGCGCCCCCACCGCCGCGGCGTAATATCCCGCGGCATTCACCACATATTCCGCCCGCACCTCGCCCTTCGGCGTCGACAGGATCCACTCCGCGCCGGTCCAGCGCGCGGCCGTCACCGGGCAGAACCGCTCGATCCGCGCGCCCATGGCCCGCGCCCCGGTGGCCAGCGCCTGGGTCAATTGCGCCGGGTCGATGTCGCCGTCATAGGGATCATAGAGCGCGCCGGTCAGGTCATGGGTCTCGGCAAAGGGATATCTTGCCGCGATCTCTCCCGGTCCCAGCACCTCCAGATCCATCCCCTGGTACCGCCCCATGCCGGCGACGCGGCGAAACTCCGCCAACCGCTCGTCGGAATGGCCCAGCCGCACCGATCCGGTGACATGATAATTCATCGGATAGCCCACGGCGGCGCCAAGCCCGCGATAGAGCCCGGCCGAATAGCGCTGCATGTTCATGATCGACCAGGAGGCGGAGAAGGTCGGCACATTGCCGGCCGCATGCCAGGTCGACCCCGCCGTCAGCTCGTTCTTCTCCAGCAGGATGCAATCGCTCCACCCCGCCTTCGCCAGATGATACAAGGCCGAGACGCCGACCGCGCCACCCCCGATGATCGCCACCCGCGCCGTTGCGAACTCGCCCATGCCCATCCCCGTCCGATATCCATCGCCACTATCCCGCGGCGCAATCGCGCTTTCAATTCGGTCTCCGGCCGGCTATTGATCGGAAAACCCGATCACGGCCTTCCTCTTGACCGAAATACCCTCGGGGTCCGGGGGTGAAACCCCCGGCGGCATCCGATGCAGATCGACCTGATCGATACCTTTCTCGACCTCGCCCAGACCCGCAGCTTCCGCACCACCGCCGAACGGCTGGGGATCACCCAGTCCACCGTCTCGGCGCGGCTGCAGGCGCTGGAGCAGGCGCTGGCCGTGCGGCTCTTCGACCGCTCCCGCGCCGGCACCGAACTCACCGTCGAGGGCCGTCGCTTCGAACCCCATGCCCGGGCCCTGCGCCACGAATGGAACGAGGCGCGGCGGCGGATCGCGGTGCCGACCGGGGCGGCCCATCTCGTCCGCCTCGGCATCCAGAACGACCTGGCCGCGATCCATCTCGGCGCCTGGGTGGCCGAGTTCCGCCGCCAGTTCCCCGAGACCGCGCTCTATATCGAGCCCGATTATTCCAACCAGATGTGCGCCGACCTGCTGACGGGCATCCTCGACTTCGCGGTGATGTTCAGCCCCAAGCCCCACCCCGACCTGCATTTCGCCTCGGTGGGCGAGGTGATCTACCGCATGGTCTCGACCGAGGCCGGCACCCTGGCCGAGGTGGTTCCCGAACGCTTCGTCTTCGCGCATTTCTCCTCGGCCTTCGAGGAGATGCACCGCCAGATCACCCCGGAACTGGCCGCGGCCCCGGTCTCGGTCGGGCAATCGGCCTCGGTCGCCTCGCTGCTCCTTGCCATGGGCGGCTCGGGCTATGTGCTCGACCGCACGGCCGAGGCGCTGATCGCCGGCGGCGGGCTGCGCGGGGTGGCCGATGCGCCGGCGCTGCGCCAGCCGGTCTATGCCGCGATGCACATCCGCCACCGCATCACGCCGCTGCACCGCCGGCTGACCCGGATCGTCGGCCGGCAGTTCGGAGTTACAACCGCAGGTTGACCCGGTGGCCCGGCACATGCGACAGCCGGACAAAGGTGATCGGGCCGTCGGGACCCGCGGTCGTGCGCTCGGTCACCAGCACCGGCGCACCGGGGGCGATCGCCAGCGCCGCCGCCGCGGCGGGCAATGCGGCCTCGGCCAGAAACACCACCTCGCCCGAGACGACGGGAACATTGGCCACCAGCCATTCGTTCACGCTGATCCGGGCGAAATCCGGCAATGGCGGTACGGCGGCGGGGTTCAGCCAGCGCGCCTCATGCGCATGCGGGCGACCGTCGGCCAGATGCAGCGTCTCGATCGCCAATGCGGCATGGCCCGCCGGCAGGTCCAGCCGCGCGGCCACCTCGGCCGGCAATCCCCCCGGCCGGGCCGACAGCAGGCGGAAGGCATAGATCCGTCCCTGCCCCTCCACCTCGCGGCGGATCACCGGAATCTCCAGCCGCGCCCGGCGGGTGGGCAGTTCGGCCACCCTTGTACCCGCACGCTTGCGCCGCTCGACCAGCCCGGCCTCGGCCAGCGCCCGGATGGCCCGGTTCACCGTGGCCCGCGCCACGCCATAATCGGCGGCAAGCCGTTCCTCACCCGGGATCAGCGCCCCCGGCGCCCATTCCCGCACCCGGATCCGCTCGCGCACCGAATCGCGAATCTCTTCCCAGCCCGGCATCAGAGCGCATCCCTCAGCCCCGCCATCACCTTGCGGAACCGCGCCGCCACCGCATCGCGCGCGACATGGCGGCCGCCGGTCACGATATGGCGCCCGGCCGACCAGACCTCGGCCACCAGGTGGTCGTCGCCGGCGAAGATCCAGGAATCGAGGATGGCATCGCCCGCCCGGCCCTCCAGCGCCAGCGCCGCCATGTCGGGCACGACCAAATCGGCCCAGGCACCGGCGCGAATCTCGCCCGGCCCGCGCCCGGCGGCCTGCGCCCCGCCGCGCGTGGCCTCCTCGTAGAGCACCCGGCCGGTCGAACGCGTGCCGTCCGCCAGCACCGCCCGCGCCCGGTCGCGCAGCCGCTGGGAATATTCCAGCAGCCGCAGTTCCTCGGCCAATGCGATGCGGACGTTGCTGTCCGATCCCACGCCCCAGGCGCCGCCCGCCGCGCGCCAGCCGGTGCCGTCGAAGATGCCGTCGCCCAGGTTCGCCTCGGTGATCGGGCACAGCCCGGCCACCGCCCCGGTCGCGGCCAGCGCCGCGGTTTCGCCGGGCGTCATCTGCGTGCAGTGGATCAGGCACCACCGCGGCGAAAGCGGCAGGTTCGCGCAGGCCCAGTCGACCGGCCGTGCCCCGGTCGCCGCCTCCACCTCGGCGACCTCGGCCAGCTGCTCGGCCAGATGCATGTGAACCGGCCCCGGCAGATCGGCCGCCTTCAGCAGGCTCGTGGCCGACACCGCCCGCAGGGAATGCGGCGCCAGGCCCAGGACGGCATCGCCATCAAGGCGCTGAATATGCTCATGTGATGCTTCAAGAAGTGATTCGAACCGATTGAAATTGTTTCCGAACCGAAGCTGTCCACCGGCAAGAGGCCGCCCGTCGCAGCCGCCGCGTTCGTAAAGCACCGGCAAAAGCGTCAGGCCAAGGCCAGTCTCCCGCGAGGCCGCGGCGATGCGGCCGCCCATTTCTGCCAGATCGCTATAGGGAACGCCGCCAACCCCATGGTGCAGATAATGAAACTCAGCCACCGCGGCATAGCCGGCCTCGGCCATCTCGACCATGACCTGCGCCGCGATCGCCTCGACATCCTCGGGCGAAAGCCGGTCCAGGAAATGGTACATCAGGCTGCGCCAGGTCCAGAAACTGTCCTGACCTGCGGTGCGATGCTCGGTCATGCCGGCCATGGCGCGCTGAAAGGCGTGGGAATGCAGGTTGACCGGTGCCGGCAGCAGGCAGCCCACCCGCTTGCCCTGCACCGCCGCATCGGGCGTGACGGAAACGATCCGCCCCCCCGCAATCGCCACCGTCACGTTCCGCGCCCACCCCCCCGGCAGGAGCGCCTGTTCGGCATGTATCCGCATGAGACCTCGCTTGACCTCGGCTTTATGTATATACATATTAAAGGCGACTCACAGCGAAAGGCAAGGGTGCATGGCCTGGCTTCTGACCGATGCAACGTTGGCCAC
Organism: Paracoccaceae bacterium; assembly: GCA_014879735.1. GTDB lineage: Bacteria > Pseudomonadota > Alphaproteobacteria > Rhodobacterales > Rhodobacteraceae > Pseudogemmobacter. The sequence continues at coordinate 10,555 of JACSRN010000014.1, read as the reverse complement.
GATGGCCGCGGGGTATGGCCTGATCCGCGACGCTGCGGTGGCCTTCGATGGCGACCGCATCGCCTGGGTTGGCCCGACATCGGATATTCCCAATCTCTATCAACCTCTTCCGCGCCGTTCCTGCGAGGGCCGTCTGGTCACGCCCGGCCTGATCGACTGCCACAGCCACGCCGTCTACGGCGGCTCCCGCGCCGGCGAATTCGAAGCGCGGCTGAACGGCGCCTCCTATGAAGAGATTGCCCGGGCCGGCGGCGGCATCCTGTCCACCGTCCGGGCCACCCGTGCCGCCTCGGCGGCGGACCTGCTCGCGCAAAGCCTGCCCCGGATCGACCAGATGATTGCCGCGGGCGCGACGACGATCGAGATCAAGTCCGGCTACGGCCTGACGGTCGGCGATGAGTTGAAGATGCTCGCCGCCGCCCGCGCCGTCGGTGGCGCGCGCAGGGTCCGGGTGGTGACGACCCATCTCGCCGCCCATGCCCTGCCGCCTGAATTCACCGACAAGCGCGCCTATATCGCCGAGGTCGCGATCCCCTCGCTGCGCGCGGCCCAGGCGCAGGGGCTGGCCGATGCGGTCGATGCCTTCTGCGAGGGCATCGCCTTTGCGCCCGACGAACTCGCCCCCCTCTTCGCCGAGGCCCGCGCCCTTGGCCTGCCGGTCAAGCTGCATGCCGAACAGCTCTCCGACCTGGGCGGCGCCGCCTTCGCGGCCGGTTTCGGCGCGCTCTCGGCCGATCACGTCGAATATCTTTCGCCCGAAGGCATCGCCGCGCTGGCCAGGGCCGGCAGCGTCGCGGTGATCCTGCCGGGCGCCTTCTACACCCTGCGCGAGACGCAGAAACCCCCGATCGAGGCGCTGCGTGCCGCCGGCGTGCCCATGGCGGTGGCAAGCGATCTCAATCCCGGCACCTCGCCGCTGGCATCGCTGCCACTGGCCATGAACATGGCCTGCACGCTGTTCCGCATGACCCCGGAAGAGGCGCTGCAGGGCGTCACCACCCATGCCGCCCGCGCGCTCGGCCTTGCCGACCGCGGCCGGATCGCCGCGGGACAGATCGCCGACCTCGTGGTCTGGGACACCGATCTGCCGGCCGAACTGTCCTACCGGATCGGCGGCCCCGCGCTTCACACCCGCATCTTCGGAGGCCAGCTTGACGCCTGAGATCCTGATCCCCGGCCGGACAACCCTGACGCAACTGGAACGCATCTGGCGCCAGAACGCCCCGGCACGCCTCGACGAATCCGCCCGCCCGGCGGTCGAAGCCGCGGCCGCGCATATCGCCAGGGCGGCGGCGGGCCAGGTCCCGGTCTATGGCGTCAATACCGGGTTCGGCAAGCTTGCCAGCCTGAAGATCGACCCCCAGGATACCGCAAAACTTCAGGAAAATCTGATCCTGTCACATGCCTGCGGCGTGGGCGATCCGATGCCCCGCGCCACCGCACGGCTGATGATGGCGCTGAAACTGCTGTCGCTCGGCCGCGGCGCCTCGGGCGTGCGCTGGGACATCATCGCCCTCCTGCAGGACATGCTGGCGAAAGGCGTCACCCCGGTGATCCCGGCGCAGGGCTCGGTCGGCGCCAGCGGCGACCTGGCGCCCCTGGCCCATATGGCTGCGGTGATGACCGGCCATGCCGAGGCCGAGTTCGCAGGCCACATCCATTCTGGCGCCGAGGCCCTTGCTTTGGCGGGCCTTTCGCCGGTCACGCTTGGCCCGAAAGAGGGCCTTGCCCTGATCAACGGCACCCAGTTCTCCACCGCCTATGCGCTGGCCGGCCTTTTCGCAGCCTGGCAGGCCGCCACCGAAGCGCTGACCGTCTCGGCGCTGTCGACCGATGCGATCATGGGCTCCACCGCTCCGCTCGACCCCGAGATTCACGCGCTGCGCGGCCATGCCGGGCAGATCGAGGCCGCGGCAGCAATGCGGGCGCTGCTCGACGGCAGCGAGATCCGCGAAAGCCACCGCGAGGGCGATACGCGGGTGCAGGATCCCTATTGCATCCGCTGCCAACCGCAGGTGACAGGCGCGGCGATGGATGTCCTGCGCATGGCGGCCCGCACGCTGCAGACCGAGGCCAATGCCGCGACCGACAATCCCCTCGTCCTCACCGGCGGCCGCATCGTCTCTGGCGGCAACTTCCACGCCGAGCCGGTGGGCTTTGCCGCCGACATGATCGCCCTCGCCTTGGCCGAGATCGGCGCCATCGCGCAACGCCGGGTGGCGCTGATGGTCGATCCGACGCTGTCCTTCGACCTGCCGGCCTTTCTCACGCCGAAACCCGGCCTCAACTCCGGCCTGATGATCGCCGAAGTCACCACCGCGGCGCTGATGAGCGAGAACAAGCACCTCGCGCATCCCACCGTCATCGACTCGACCCCCACCTCGGCCAATCAGGAAGACCATGTCTCCATGGCCGCCCATGGCGCGCGCCGGCTCGGAACCATGGTCGCCAATCTGCATCACATCCTCGGGGTCGAGGCGCTCTGCGCCGCCCAGGGCGTGGAATTCCGCGCGCCCCTCGCCACATCCGCCCCGCTGCAGCGCGCGCTTGCCGCGCTTCGCGCCGAAATCCCCGCCCTTGCCGAGGATCGCTACCTCGCCCCGGACCTCGCCGCCGCTGCCCGGCTGATCGCTGCCGGCACGCTTTCGCGCGCCGCCGGCCTGGCTGCCCCCGGCCTCTGCCCTTCCTCTTGACCCAAATACCCCACGGGGGTCCGGGGGTGTGAAACCCCCGGCCGCCGCCCCCTGCGGGGTCGCCCACAAGGAGCCAGCAATGACCGATCCGCGTCACAACACCCGCGACATCTACCCCCCCACCGGCCCCGAGATCACCGCGCAAAGCTGGCAGACCGAGGCGGCGATGCGGATGCTGATGAACAACCTGCACCCCGACGTGGCCGAAAACCCGCATGAGCTGGTGGTCTATGGCGGCATCGGCCGCGCCGCCCGCACCTGGCAGGATTTCGACCGCATCGTGGCCGCGCTGAAGACGCTCGGCCCGGACGAGACCCTGCTCGTCCAGTCGGGCAAGCCGGTGGGCGTCTTCCGCACCCATGCCGATGCACCGCGCGTCCTGATCGCCAATTCGAATCTCGTGCCGCATTGGGCAACCTGGGCGCATTTCAACGAGCTGGATCGCAAGGGCCTGATGATGTACGGCCAGATGACGGCCGGCTCCTGGATCTACATCGGCACCCAGGGCATCGTGCAGGGCACCTACGAGACCTTCGCCGAGGCCGGGCGCCAGCATTACGGCGGCAGCCTGCGGGGCCGCTGGATCCTGACCGGCGGGCTTGGCGGCATGGGTGGAGCCCAGCCCCTGGCGGCGGTGATGGCCGGCGCCTGCTGCCTGGCGGTCGAGGTGGACGAAACCCGCATCGATTTTCGCATCCGCACCCGCTATCTCGACGCCAAGGCCCGCACGCTGGACGAGGCCCTCGCCATGATCGCCGACTGGACGGCGAAGGGAGAGGCGAAATCCGTAGGCCTTCTGGGCAATGCCGCCGAGGTCTTCCCCGAACTTCTCGCCCGGATGCAGGCCGGCGGGCCGCGGCCCGACATCGTCACCGACCAGACCTCGGCCCATGATCCGCTGCATGGCTATTGCCCGCTGGGCTGGACGCTCGGCGAATGGCGCAGCAAGCAGGAAACCGACCCGGCCGCGGTGGAAAAGGCTGCGCGCGCCAGCATGCGCGCCCATGTCGAGGCGATGGTCGGGTTCTGGAACGCCGGTGTCCCCACGCTCGACTATGGCAACAACATCCGCCAGGTCGCGCAGGACGAGGGGTTCGAGAATGCCTTCGCCTTCCCCGGCTTCGTGCCGGCCTATATCCGGCCGCTGTTCTGCAAGGGCATCGGCCCCTTCCGCTGGTGCGCCCTCTCCGGCGACCCCGAAGACATCTACAAGACCGACGCCGCGATGAAGACGCTTTTCCCCGAGAACACGCACCTGCACAACTGGCTGGACATGGCGCGGGATCGCATCGCCTTCCAGGGCCTGCCCGCGCGGATCTGCTGGATCGGCCTCGGCGACCGGCACCGCGCCGGGCTGATGTTCAACGAGATGGTCGCGAGCGGAGAGTTGAAGGCACCGATCGTGATCGGCCGCGACCATCTCGATTCCGGCTCGGTCGCCAGCCCCAACCGCGAGACGGAAGGCATGAAGGACGGCTCGGATGCGGTGTCGGACTGGCCGCTGCTGAACGCGCTGCTGAACACCGCCTCGGGGGCGACCTGGGTCAGCCTGCATCATGGCGGCGGCGTGGGCATGGGCTTCAGCCAGCACGCCGGCATGGTCATCGTCGCCGACGGCACGCCAGAGGCTGCCCGGCGGCTGGAGCGGGTGTTGTGGAACGACCCCGCAACCGGCGTGATGCGCCATGCCGATGCCGGGTACGAGATCGCACGCGACCACGCCCGGGCCATGGATCTGCGGCTGCCGGCGATCCTCTGACGGTGGATCGCGGCCCGCGTCCCCTCCCGCATCGGGGGGCGCGGGCGGGCGGCTCGAAGGGCCGCCCGGCCCGGCTATGCCCGGGGTGTGGCTGCGCCGCGCGGGCGGGTGGCTCAGTGAAAGCGGCGGCGGATCCGGCGCACCACCCACCAGATCAGCGCCAGCACCGGCAGCACGATCAATGCCGTCAGCATCTCCTTCGACAGGCCCAGCAGCCTGCCCAGGGGGTAGAGCGCATAGGACACCAGGCTGACGGCATAATAGCTGATCGCCACCACCGACAGCCCTTCGACCGTATGCTGCAGCCGCAGTTGCAGGTCGGCGCGCCGGTCCATGCTTTCCAGAAGCCGCTGGTTCTGCGCGCTGCGGTCGACATCCACCCGCGTCCGCAACAGTTCCGCCGCCCGCGCCGCCCGTTCCGCCAGCGCCGAAAGCCGGCCCTCTGCCGATTTCACCGTGCGCATCGCCGGATCGTAGCGGCGCGCCATGAATTCGGCAAAGGTCTGGCGCCCGCTGATCCGCTCCTCGCGCAGAACCTCGATCCGCTGGTGCAGGATCGCCTCATAGGCCGCCGTCGCGCCAAAGCGGAACGAGAACTGCACCGACAGCCGCTCCAGTTCCGCGCTGATCGCCAGAAGGTCGTGCAGCACCGCCTCCGGCCGTTCGGCGCCGTCAAGCCCGCCAACCAGCGCCGAAAGCCGGGGATCCAGCCGGTTGAGCTGGCCGGTCAGGTCACGCACCCGCATCAGCCCCAGCATCGACATGGCGCGGTAGGTCTCGATCTCGCACAGCCGCTGGACGATCCGCCCGACCCGCCGGCCGCCGGTGCCAGGCCGCACGAACACCGCAAAGCGCATGAAGCCGGCGGGGTCGATGCGGAAATCCCCGGCCACCACGGCCGCGCCATCGACCACCCGGGCGACGGTCAGGCTTTCGGCGACGAACCAGGTCTCAAGATCGGCCAGCATCGCCGTCTCGTCCTGGGGCAGCGGCTCGATCCGGATCATCACCGCCGTCAACAGCCGGCCCGGTGCCTCGGCCAGCCAGTCGGCGGGGAAAATCTCGGCCGCCACCGGGTCGAAGGGCCGCGTGCTGATACCAGGCTGAAAGGCGGAATAGGTAACGAACTCGGTATGGCTTTCCCATTTCAGCACAGCCCGGCCCAGCGGGCCGGAATAATGCGTGGCACCCGGCTGCGGCTGCGGCGCGCTGTAGCGGTCGATCAGCGCCGCCAGATGCGCGGCATCGCGATCACGGTCGCGGGCGGCGGCATCGACCGGCTCCTTGATCGCGACGAAGACGGCAGTCGAGGGCACCTCGATCACCGGAAAGGGCCGCGCATGCAGCTCGCTCACGGTGGCATAGCGCTGGGGATGGTCGATGGCGGGCATGGCGCTCGGCTCTGTGACAAGGCAGATCCGGTTACGGCGCGGCATCGCACCGATCCAGAACTATCCCGGCATGCCGGGGTATGCCGCGGCGCTGTTGCGCCGGCGCCTCAGGTCGCACCGCAAGCGCGGTCTCAGGTCCGGATCGTGCCGTCGCCGGTGACGAGATATTTGAAGCTGCACAGCTGCTCGGCCCCGACCGGGCCGCGGGCATGCAGCTTGCCGGTCGCGATCCCGATCTCGGCCCCCATGCCGAATTCGCCGCCATCGGCGAACTGGGTCGAGGCGTTGCGCATCAGGATCGCGCTGTCGAGTTCGGCAAAGAAGGTCTCGGCCGTGGCATCGTTCTCGGTCAGGATCGCCTCGGTATGCTGGCTGCCATAGCGGCGGATATGGGCGATGGCCTCGTCGACCCCGTCCACCAGCTTGGCCGCGATGATCATGTCGAGGAATTCATGGCCGAAATCCTCGGGCCGGGCCTTCACCGTACCCGGAATCTTCAGCAACTCGCCCTCGGTGCGCACCTCGACACCCGCCCGCAGCAGGTCTTCGATCAGGACGCCGCCATGCCGGGTGTAGAAGCGCCAGTCGATCAGCAGGCATTCCGCAGCGCCGCAGATGCCGGTGCGCCGGGTCTTGGCGTTCACGACGACGCGGCGCGCCTTGTCCAGATCGGCATCGCGGTCGGCATAGACATGGCAGATGCCCTCCAGATGCGCGAAGACCGGCACCCGCGCCTCCGTCTGCACCAGGCCGACCAGCCCCTTGCCGCCCCGCGGCACGATCACGTCGATATGCCCGACCGCCTGCAGCATGGCCGTCACCATGCCGCGCTCGCGCGTGGGGACAAGCTGGATCGCCGCCTCGGGCAGGCCGGCATCGCGCAGGCCCTGCACCATGCAGGCATGAATCGCCTCCGAGGAGTTGAAGCTTTCGCTGCCGCCGCGCAGGATCACCGCATTGCCGGATTTCAGGCACAGCGCACCGGCATCGGCGGTGACATTGGGCCGGCTCTCGTAGATCACCCCGATCACGCCGATCGGGGTTGCCACGCGCTGGATGTGCAACCCGTTCGGCCGATCCCATTCCGCCAGCACGCGGCCGACCGGATCCTTCTGTTCGGCAATGGCGCGCAGCCCGTCGACGATACCGCGCAGCCGGGCCGCATCCAGCTTCAGCCGGTCGGTCATCGCACCGCTCAGCCCCTTGGCGGCAGCTTCGTCAAGATCGAGACAATTGGCGTCGAGAATCGCGTCGCGCTGGTCCCAGACCGCCGCCGCGGCCGAGATCAGCGCCGCAGACTTCCGTTCCGAAGAGGCACAGGCCAGTTCCGCCGCCGCCGCCCGCGCCCGGCCGCCCATCTCGGTCATCAGATCGGAAAACTGTCCGTCCATCGCCTCAGCCCCTTCGTCCTGGCTCAGATATCCACCGGCGCCGGGGGCAGGTGCCCCTGGCCGCCCGTCCTCAGACCACCATGTCGTCGCGGTGCACCAGCGCCGCACGGCCCTGATAGCCGAGAATCGCCTCGATCTCGCCCGAGCGATGCCCGGCAATCGCCCGCGCCTCGGCTGCCGTATAGCGCACCAGCCCCTTGCCCAGCACCACGCCCTCCGGCGACAGGATCGCCACCGGCTCGCCGCGGCCGAAGGTGCCCGTCACTTCGGTCACGCCGGCGGGCAGCAGGCTCTTGCCCTGGCGCAGCGCCGCCACCGCCCCGGCATCGACCCGGATCCGGCCCTTTTCCTTCATCGCGCTGATCCAGCGCTTGCGCGCCACCTGCGGATCGCCCTCGGGCAGGAACCAGGTCCGCGCCGCACCCTCGGCCAGCGCCTTCAGCGGCCGCAGCGTCGAGCCTTCCATGATCGCCATGGCGCAGCCCCCGGCCACCGCGGTCCTGGCGGCCAGGAGCTTCGTCTTCATCCCGCCCTTCGACAGGCCGGAAATCGGATCGCCCGCCATGGCCTCGATCGCGGGTGTGATCTGCTCGACCAGGTCGAACCGGCGCGCCGTCGGATCCTCCTTCGGATTGGCGGTGTAGAATCCGTCCACATCCGACAGCAGGATCAGCTGGTCGGCCCCCGCCGTCACCGCGATCTGCGCCGCCAGCCGGTCGTTGTCGCCATAGCGGATCTCGTCGGTGGCCACGGTGTCGTTCTCGTTCACGATCGGCACGACGCCCAGGCCAAGCAAGGTCTCCATCGTGGCACGGCTGTTGAGATAGCGGCGGCGATCCTCGGTATCCTGCAGCGTCACCAGAATCTGCGCCGTTGTGATGCCATGCGGCGCCAGCACCTCCTCATAGGCGCGCGCCAGGCGAATCTGGCCCACCGCCGCCGCCGCCTGGCTCTGTTCCAGCGTCAGCGTGCCCGCGGGCAGGCCAAGGATCATCCGGCCAAGCGCGATGGAGCCGGAAGAGACCAGCACGACCTGGGTGCCGCGCAGCCTGGCCTCGGCCACGTCCAGCGCCAGCGCCGACAGCCAGCCCTGCCGCAACCCCCGCACCCGGTCTACCAGCAGGGCCGAACCGATCTTGACCACCAGCCGCCGCGCACGCGCGACATCCGGCGCCGTCAGCATCAGGGTTGCCACGGTCCGCCCTCCTCTGCCGGGGCGCGACGCCGAATCTCGGCCAGCAGCGCGCGCAACACCTCAGCAATGCCCCGGCCCGATGCCCCCGAGATCACATGGACCGGCCCGCCACTGGCCTTTTCCAGCGCGCGCCGGCGATCGGACACCTGTTTCGGCGTCATCGCATCGGTCTTGTTCAGCGCCAGAATCCGCGGCTTGTCGCCCAGCAGGCCGGAATAGGCCGCAAGCTCGGCCACGATGGTGCGGTAGTCGCGGGTGATGGTCGGCGAGGTGCCGTCGACCAGATGCAGCAGCACCTTGCAGCGCTCGACATGGGCCAGGAATTGCATCCCGAGGCCGCGCCCCTCCGAGGCGCCCTCGATCAGGCCGGGGATGTCGGCCATGACGAATTCCTTGCCGTCGATGCCCACGACGCCAAGGTTCGGCACCAGCGTGGTAAAGGGATAATCCGCGATCTTCGGACGGGCATTCGATACCGCCGCCAGAAAGGTCGACTTGCCGGCATTGGGCAGCCCCAGCAGCCCGGCATCGGCAATCAGCTTCAGCCGCAGCCAGATCGTCCGCTCCACCCCCGGCTGGCCCGGATTGGCCCGTGCCGGAGCCCGGTTGGTCGAGGATTTGAACCGCAGGTTGCCCCAGCCGCCATTGCCGCCCTCGGCCAGCAGCACGCGGCGCCCCGGCTCGGTCAGGTCGGCGATCACGGTTTCCTCGTCCTCGTCCAGGATCTCGGTGCCCAGCGGCACCTTCAGCACGATATCCTCGCCCGACCGGCCGGTCTTCTGGTTGCCCATGCCGGGCTGGCCGGACTTGGCAAAGAAATGCTGCTGGTAGCGATAGTCGATCAGCGTGTTCAGCCCCTCGACCGCCTCGGCCCAGACGTCGCCGCCGCGCCCGCCGTCGCCGCCGTCCGGCCCGCCGAACTCGATGAACTTCTCGCGCCGGAACGAGACCGAGCCGGCGCCCCCGTCGCCGGAGCGTATGTAGACTTTGGCCTGATCGAGGAATTTCATGGTCGGCGGTACGCGGTTTCGGTTCGGACGGCGTTTCCTGTAGCGCAAGGCGGCTCCCGGCGCGAGGCCGCATTTCAGCCGGGGAAAGGCTGGGCAGCCGTTTGACCGCCCATCCCACCCGGTTTCCGCTGGCTCAGTAGCGCGGCCAGTTCCTGAGGCTCGCCCAGGCCTTGCGGTCCAGCCGGTAGCGCTCCACCGGGACGCGGCCGGCGACGATGGAATCGATCATCCCCTGCCCCGCATACTGGAAGCCGCACTTGTGCACGACCCGCCGCGACGCCGGATTGATGACGCGGCAGGCGACGTGCAGCACCTGGATGTCCGTCGCCCGGAAGGCGAGGTCGACCAGCGCATGCGCGGCCTCGGTGGCATAACCCTTGTTCCAGTAGGGTTCGCCGACCCAGTAACCAAGCTCCAGGCCGCGCTCGGTCGCGCTGAGGCCCGCGCAGCCCACCAGCGTATTGTCGGCCAGTGTCAGCGCATAGATCACGCCGGCGCGGTCGGCTTCAGTGGCCATCGCGACGAAGGCGCGCGCTTCTGTCTCGCCGTAAGGATGCGGCATCCGCGCCACCATCTCGGCGATCGACCGGTTGTTGGCGAGCAAGGCAAGCGACGGAATGTCGCCGGCATGGGGCGCCCGCATCACCAGCCTTTCGGTCCTGAGGACGGGACGGTCGATCCTCAGACTTTCGTCCTCGACGTCCTGCTTCTCGGCAACCATGTGATCCTCCAGTCAAAGAAAAAGGGGAGATGGCGACCCATCTCCCCTGATCCTTTTCTGGATTTCAGCTCCAGACACCGGTTCCCGAGATGGGGTGCCGGTGTTGAAGTGCGGATACCGGCTATTCCGCTGCGTCCATGATCGGGTTGACCGATACGTAGGTTCGGCCGTTGGCTTTCTTGTTGAAGGCGACTGCGCCTTGCGAAAGCGCGAAAAGCGTATGGTCCTTGCCCATGCCGACATTGACGCCGGGATGCCACTTGGTGCCGCGTTGACGGATAAGAATATTGCCGGCGAGGACCTTCTCGCCGCCGAACTTCTTCACGCCAAGGCGCTTGGATTCGGAATCGCGACCGTTGCGCGACGAACCGCCAGCTTTCTTGTGTGCCATTTCA
>JACSRN010000149.1 GCA_014879735.1 Paracoccaceae bacterium | reverse complement strand
GCATCGCCAGTTGTTGCGCTCGCGTATCTCGAACGTGTCGAGGCGTTCTGTCCGAGGCTCAGCATAGGTTCGGAGCGCGGACATCTGCGCGCGGATATCCGCACTGGCCTTCGCATCATAGGATTTGAGCGCCGACTAACCATCGCCTTCGTGGTCGATGAGGGCCGCGTTACCGTGTTGCGAGTGTTTGCGCGGGGGAGGAACTGGGAAGAACGCATTTGAGACGCCAGGTGCGTCTCATGCCCCCCGGCCCTTAGCGGACGTTCGGTCTCGATCAATTCTGCGTCGCCGCATCCCGGGAAGCCGACGGTCGACCTATCAGTTTCGGCGGTCTGACCATGGATCACTGCGTCGCCGCATCCCGGGAAGCCGACGGTCGACCAGCACCGCAGCAAACCCCCGGCAATGACGGGAATTATGGCGGACGAGTCCTTCAATTTCGCCGCATCGGATTGCGAGCCAGCGAAGGGAGACTTTATTTTTTCACGCCGACGTCTTGCAAGCGATAATAGGCTCCAGATGCTTTCAGAAGAGCCCGCATAACTGCACTCCAGCTGACTGGTTGCTTCAACCGAAGTTCTTCTGACGATGCCCTCTGCTATCTTTCTTCCAAAATAGCCCGGGCCTTGGCGCGCACTGGCGCGTCCACCATCGCTCCATCTACCCGGACAGCACCGTCGCCAGATCCTAACACTCGCTTGGCCCAAGATACCTCTTCCGCGGTTGGCGCGAAAGCGCGGAGCACATCCGGCACCTGCCTTGGGTGGATGCTGAGCTTTCCGGCGAACCCAAGCGCGCGGGCGTGGGTGGCATCATCGAATGCCGCGGTCGCGTCATCGATCTGCGCTGTGACACCATCCAGCGGGGGTTCCAAGTCGGCCAACCGCGATGCGAGCACCAACTCCGCCCGAGCGGGCAGGAGCACGTCGCGGAGATGGGCGCAGCCCAGATCGGCGCAATAGTCAATGGATCCGAAAGCCAGGCGCGTGACCCAGCCGGATGCGGCCACGGCCCGGGCATTCGCCAAGCCCCGCGCACTTTCGATCAGGGCGATGATCGGCTTGCCTGTGGCCTGCGCCACCGCGGCGATCATGGTGGCCTCCTCGGCCTTGGGAAGCATGACGGCCGCGAGCGGCAATTCGGCAACGGCAGCAAGATCCGCTTCGTGCCAGGGTGTGCCATGGGCGTTCACGCGCACGATGATCGGGAGATCGGTAAAACCTGTGGTCAAGGCGGAGCGCGCAGCGTCCTTGTCTTCAGCCGCAACGGCATCCTCAAGATCCAGGATAACTGCATCGGCGCCCGAGGCTGCGGCCTTCGCAAACCGATCCGGCCGGTTGGCAGGAACGAAGAGCGGCGCGCGGATCATGCTTACCATGTGGCCTGCGCCTCCATTGCGACGGGGCCCCCGACACGGCTGGTCCAAAGCTTGAGCCCGGCCCCGTCCGCCGTGGCATTCAGCAAAAAATCCGCATCGTCAAACAGCGGAGAAAGGCTGCGGAACGCGAAGTCCAACGGTGGCCGCCCGTGAATCTCTTCGGCGAACTGGGCAAGCAGCGTTGCCTGGAGCGGTCCGTGGACGACCAGGCCGAGATACCCTTCGACGTCGCGGGCATAGGGCAGGTCATAATGGATTCGGTGCCCGTTGAAGGTCAGCGCCGAATAGCGGAACAAAAGCGCCGATGTCGGAGTGACCAGACGCGAATGCGCTCCGTCAGGAGCAGGGATGCCAACGCGGGGCGTGGCCTGTTCAGGCCGTTTTCGCTCTTCGGCCGCGCGATAGACGATGTCCTGATCCTCGATCAACAGGCGGCGATCACCGGCCAGAATCTGGTGTTCGACCTTCACGAAACACAGCGGACCCGAGCGCCCCTCCTTCGCCGTGACCTCGCGGATGGCGGATCGGCGGGTCAGGGTGTCGCCAATACGCGGTTCATTCTGGAAGCGGAGGCGCCCACCGGCCCACATGCGGCGCGGCAGGGGCACGGGTGGCAGGAAGTTGCCGCGCGCCGGATGGCCGTCGGGACCAAGGTCGAGGGTCTGCGCGGCGGCGGCCCCAAGGCACCAGTGCAGCATGCGCGGGGCAAGCTCTTCCCCGAGGCCCGTGGTGCGGTCGAACGTAGCGTTGAAACGGGCGACGAGGGTGCCCGATATCCTTTCCGAAGCGAGTTCCTCGCGGCCGACCCATGCGCGCAGGTGATCCAGGTCCAGGGTCATTTTCCGCCCCCGATCCGGGCGAAATCCGCTGGAATTCGCAGCAGATCAGGCGTCAGCTGGGACAGATCGGCCGCACCCGAGAAGGTCATCACGCGGGCGAGCTCCTGCGTCAGCAACTCGAATGCGCGGAAGGCACCGGCCTCTCCGGCAGCACCGACGCCAAACAGGGTCGCCTTGCCGGCAAGCACGCCATTCGCGCCCAAGGCGATGGCCTTTGCGATATCTGCGCCGCGCATGATCCCGCTGTCCAGAAGGATGGTCGTGCGCGACCCGACCCGATCCGCGATCTCCGGCAGGACCCGGATGGGTGCGATGGCGGAGTCCAGGTTCCGCCCGCCGTGGTTGGAAAGGATGATGCCATCGACCCCGGCCTCCACGGCGGCGGCTGCATCGTCCGCATGCATCACGCCTTTGAGGATGAGCGGGCCCTTCCAGAGGCGGCGGATATCGCGGATATCCTCCCAGCTGACATCGTCGGAAAAGGGCAGATTGAACTTGCCAACGGTCGCCTTGCCGACCGGAACGCGCAGGGCGGCGGGGTAGTTCTCCGCGACCATGGCGCCGGTCCGCAGCCAGCGGCGGAAGACGACATTATACAGCCAACGCGGGTGCTGGAGGATGTCGAGGATGTTGCGGCGCTGCAGGCGGAACGGGATGCTGAAGCCGTTGCGCATGTTATAGGGCCGGAAGGGGGCCGCGGGCGTATCCACCGTGACGATGAGCGCCTCGTAACCGGCCTTTTCCGCCCGCAGGATCAGTTCCCGCGTCATGTCGCGCTGCGGCCAGACATAAAGCTGCAGCCAGAGCCTCCCATCCGACGCCTCGCGCACTTTTTCCATCGGGGTGATGGAACCTGTCGACAGAGCGAAGGGAATACCCGCCTTGGCGGCGGCGCGGGCCGATGCGATCTCTCCGTCCAGCCACATGAGGCTGGCGAAGCCGGTTGGAGCCACAGCAAGCGGGGCGCTGCTGGCCTGGCCAAAGAAGTCGCAGGCCGTCGAGACCTGGGAGACGTCGCGAACGAAGCGGGGCAGGATGTTCAACTCGTCGAAGGCGGCCGCATTTCCGCGCAGGGCCAGATCGTCATCGGTGCCGCGGGCGACATATTCATAAATTCCACGGGGCAGGTGTCGGCGCGCCATGTTTTGCAGATCCGCCACCGCAAGTGCATGACGCTGCAAAAATTCCGGTCCCATGGCGCCCTCCCAAGCATTTGTATTCATCTTGTGAAACTGAAATTCATAATATTGGAAAGGCGTGCCTTGTCAACGCCGGTCCTGCGGTAAGGAGTCAGAGGGCGGAGGGTGCCTTGCGGCGCTTGCGCGGAGGTTTCGCTTCGTCAATGTCGGGACCGTCGTTGACACCCGCATCCTCGGCCAATCGCGCGGCGATCTCGTTCGCGGCCTGCCGCAGAGGTGGCAGGACTTTCGAGAGCATATGGGAGGTGTCGCCTGCGCTGCGAAGCATCAGACTGCTCAGGCCCGCCACGACACGCCCATCCACGATGACCGGAAGGGCGACCGCCCAAATCTGAGAATGGTAGATCTCATCCAGATAGGACTGCTCTGCGAGGGCATAGCCGGCGTCACGAATCTTCGCGAGGCGCTGGTCCAGATTGTTCAGCATCTCCGGATTGCTGTCCCAACGGCTGTCCGATCGCCGAATCTCGGCCAGTCGCGTATCCAACTCGTCTCGCGACAGATGCGCGAGATAGGCCATTCCAACCCCGGTGGCCAAAACGGGAAGCCGCGCACCCAGGCGACCCGCAATGGACATACCTTGCTCCGACCGGTTGGTGTAGGCGATGGACATCGCCCCTTGCTCATAGGTCGCAAGGTTCGATGGCCAACCGATCTCGGATCGCAGGTTCTCGATAAGGGGCGTGGCTAGCTGCACAAGGCGCGAGGTCGCGGCGAACCCCTTGCTCAGCGTCAGCGTCCGCGCCGTAACACCAAAGACCGCCGTCTTTTCGAGACGGTAGACATATCCTGCCGAGACCAGCGTTTCGAGCATGCGCACCACGGTCGGTTGCGGCAACTTCAGTTGCTTGGCGATATCGGTCGTTGAGATCGGACCGGACTCGCTGATGACCCGCAGGATTTGGAGGCCGCGAACAATGGCTCTGACTGGCTCGAATGAGGGCATTCACTGTGCTCGCTGAAAACTTTCCGGGCTTTATAACCCAGAAAGTTCACTCTGTGAATAATGACTCCACGTGAATGATAGATTAGACACCCAGTGCTCCGGCCAGGAGCCCGGCCTGCTCTCGCTCATGCCGCTCGACAGATCCGGCTGCGGTCACAGGAAGGCTCGGACGTGCGACCAGCCGGACCTTGGCAACTTCGATTTCGGCCAGGCGTTGCGACACAAACGGCCAAGCGCCTTGATTGGCGGGCTCCTCCTGCAGCCACACAAGTTCTGCGCCCGGGTTCTCCGCAATGGCTTTTTGGATTCCGAGAAGTGGCAGCGGGTAAATCTGCTCCACGCGCAGGATACCAACGCTATTCTCCAGCCCAGCATCCGCACGGGCCTGCTCGAGGGCATAGGCGATTTTTCCGGAGCAGATCACAAGGCGCTTCACTGCCTTTGATCGCCCGTCTTCGGCGATCAGAGGAAGGAACGACCGTCCCGGTCCCATCTCTTCCAAGGTCGACACCGCAGCTTTCGCGCGCAGCAGTGATTTCGGGGCGATGACGAAGAGGGGCTTGCGCCACGGCGCGCGAATCTGGCGGCGCAGAAGGTGGAACAGGTTGGCCGGCGTGCTGGGGTTGGCAATGATCATATTGCCGCCAGCCGCCATCTGGACCAGGCGTTCGATCCGCGCCGAGGAATGGTCCGGACCTTGCCCCTCGAGCCCATGTGGCAGCAGAACGACCAGACCCGACTTCAGCCGCCACTTGGCCTCGGCAGAAACGATATACTGGTCCACGACGATCTGTGCGCCGTTGAGGAAATCGCCAAACTGCGCCTCCCAGATCGTCAGGGCGTCGGGCCTGCGCAGGCTGTGGCCGTATTCAAACCCCAGCACGCCATATTCCGACAGCGGGCTGTTGATGATCTCGAACAGTTCGGGCGTTTCGGGCGCTGTTGGTCGGCTTCGGCTACCGGATGGGACATCATGCACAACCATATGACGCTGAGTGAAGGTGCCGCGCACACTGTCCTGACCGGAGAGCCGCACTGGCGAGCCCTCGGCGACCAGTGTCGCGATCGCCATGGCTTCGGCAGTGGCGAAGTTGATACCCACACCCGAGATGAGGCATTCGGCGCGCTGTTCGTAGAAACGGCGGACCTTCTGGTTCGCCTCGACCTTTTCCGGGATTGTGCAGGAGCGCAGGCCCACGTCGCGCAGCATCTTGAGAGGAAGACCAGTTTCGATCGGCTCCAGAAGCCCCGCTTCCCCGGGCAAGGCCAGGGTCGCCCACGCAGGCAGCTGCACAGGTTCATCGTTCGGGATGCTGCCATCGGCGATGTCGAAGCCCGCTTTCAGCCGTTCACGGAACTGCGCCGCCACCGCCGCCGCCTTGTCGCGCAGCTGCGGGAAACGTGCGCAGGCGTCCTTCTCGAACTGTTTTCGCAGCGGCGGCACCAGATCGATCTGCCGCCACATTCCAGGCTGGGTGAAGCGCGGCTCGTCCAGCTCGTTGTGGCCGTAGCGGCGGTAGCAGATCAGGTCGATGATCGCGTCCTTGCCCGTCCGCTTGCGCCAGGCCATCGCCAGCTGGGCCACGCGCGCAACGGCGACCGGGTCGTCGCCATTCACATGGAACACGGGAACACCGACCATCTTGGCCGCGTCGGTGCAATAGCGCGCGGTCCGCCCCTCCGAAGGCAGTGTGGTGAATCCGATCTGGTTGTTCACGACCAAGTGGATCGTGCCGCCGACCCGGTATCCTTCCAACCCGCTCATCTGCAGGATTTCTGCGGCAAGCCCTTGCCCCGAGAAGGCAGCATCGGTGTGCATCAGGAAGCAGAGAGATCCCTCCGTCGCCCGTGCCAGCCCAAGTGCAACCGGCGCAACGACGAGGAGATGCGAGGGGTGCGGCAACAGCGTCAGCTCCAGCGCCGCATCGCCCGACTCGATTTTTGCGCGATAGCCCAGATGATAGGGCACATCCCCCGTGAACTCTGCGCCTTCCGAGAGATCCCGTCCCATCAACTCGGCCGCTAGGGTGCCCAGGCTTTTCCCCAGCGCGACCGCCAGGAAGGCTAGGCGGCCCCGGTGCATCCCGCCGATGACGACATTCGTGATGCCGTCCTTCAGCGCCTGATCGAGCAGTGCGCGGGAAAAGGCCAGGGATCCTTCCGACCCTTCGCTGCCGAAACGCTTCTTTGTGGGGAATTTCACCCGCATGAAGGATTCGAATTCATCGGCCAGGATGATGGATTCCAGCGCCGCTTCGACCGCCGCTAGGTCCTGCTTCGCAAGCATCGCCGCCTCGAAGGCCGAGGCCAGCCATGCCCGGTCCTCGAAGTTCTCCAGATGCGCCAGCTCGATCCCGATCGGCCCCCGGTAGATCCCGTCCAGCAGCGCGACCGCCTGAGACAGAGGCATCCGCTGCACATCACCGGCCAACGGGAACTCCGCCTCCTCTTGGCGGCCCGCCAGAGCGGACCGAAGCGTTTCCAGCTCGGGATCGAGATGTGAGGTCAGGGCAAGAGGATCGAGCGAAGCCTCTCGATGACCCAGTCGTTGGAGGGCCAGCGCGTAATCCCGCAGCGAGCGGGCCGCATCTGGTGGTCCGCCCCGCGACGGCTCCATCTCGGCGAACCAGACCGCCCAGTCGGAAGGGACGGAATGGGGGTCGCGCAGGTAGCGCGTATACATGTTGAGGAAAAAGCCGCTGTCGCCGCCGATTGGGGGGATCATCATCACTCTCCGGCCCATGGCCGCCTGCTCTTCGCAACACCTGAGCGGGTTGCGGGACCTTCACTGACTGGTGTTCCTGGGGATCATGTCTTGTCTGGCGCCAGCCAGACGTCGGCCATCGAAAGCCCGGCGCGGATGGCGGCCTCATAGGCGTCATCGCGGTGGACGATGGTGCGGGCGAAGGCCAGCACCTCGGCCCACGCGGCTTTGGGCACGGCGACCACGCCGGTGTCATCGCCGAAGATCAGATCGCCCGGATGGATCGTCACCCCCGAGAGCGTGATCGGCGCGTTGGTGCTTTCCACGCCCACCCGGCCCTTGCCCGTGCGCATGTAGGTGCCACGGCTGAACATCGGGTAGGAAACCGCCCTTGTTCCGTCAATGTCGCGGCACACCCCGTCGATGACCGTACCGGCGAAGCTGTTCATATGGCCGAAGAGCGAGAGCGTGTCGCCCCAGACCGAGACATCCGTCCGTCCGCCGTTGTCAATCGCGACGACAGCGCCCTTGGGGATCTCGTCCATGAAATCCGCGAATCGGTTCAGCGCGGCGGGCGCCAGCGTGTAGCGCGCGGTGAAGGCAGGCCCGCACATGCGCAACCCGGAGACCTGCGTGCTCAGGCCGATCAGAGTTCCGTGGATCCCTGCCAGATCAAGGGCATCCGAAATGATGGCCGAGCTGAGAGTTCCATACTCCGCCAGCATGTCCTGCGAGATTTCGCCGCTGTTCATTTTTGCCTTCCTCCGTGGCCTGTCGATGTCCGTCAGATGACATCAATATTATTCTCTTGATGAATACTAGTTTCAATAATAGTCATTTGGCAAGGGGAGCGGGAGCTTGCTCCAGATCGAAAGCTGCGCGACCACCGCCCGAGGAGGGGCGGCGCGCGAGTTGGGGGGTTTTGTGGTGACGTCCTTTCCAGTCCTGGCGGACCTGCGTGTCGTCGAGGCGGCGTCATTCGTGGCAGCTCCGTCCTGCGCGATGCACCTTGGCCAGCTCGGGGCCGAAGTCATCCGTCTTGATCCACTGGAAGGCGGGCCGGATTTCAAACGCTGGCCGCAGTCCTCGCGGGGAGACAGCTTCTTCTGGGAGGGGCTGAACAAGGGGAAGAAATCGGTGGCATTGGACCTTCGGCAGCCCGAAGGACGTGAACTGGCCATCCGGCTGATTACAGCGGATGGCGAAGGTTCTGGCCTGTTCGTCACCAATTATCCCGCCAAGGGTTTTCTGGCGCACGAGCGGCTGACCTCTGTCAGGGCGGACCTGATCACGCTGCGGATCATGGGTCATGCCGATGGTAGGTCAGCGGTGGACTACACGATCAATCCGCGGGTCGGCCTGCCTATGCTGACAGGACCGGAAGACATGGGCGAAGAGCCCGTCAACCACGTTCTGCCTGCGTGGGATCTTCTGGCTGGAATGCATGGCGCCTTCGCCTTGCTTGCGGCCGAACGGCACCGCAGACATTCCGGCGTGGGCCAGGAGCTGCGCCTGCCATTGGCCGACGTCGCTTGGGCAACCGTCGGAAATCTCGGCCAGATTGCCGAGGCGTCCGAGGGGTTCGAAAGGCCGCGATACGGCAATGCGCTTTATGGTGCTTTCGGACGGGATTTCCAGACGGCGGACGGCAGGAGGATCATGATCGTCGGTCTTACGGCCGGACAGTGGAAGGCGCTGATCAACGTGCTTGGCCTTGCGGGGCGGATCGCCGTGCTGGAACAGGAGCTGGCTCTCTCTTTCGCTACGGACGAGGGTCTGCGCTTCCGACACCGCGAAAGGCTGTTCCCGCTGGTCGCCGAAGCGGTGGGGCGCATGACGGCACACGAGCTGGAACCGGTTCTGGAGGCGGGGGGCGTCTGCTGGGCGCCATATCGCAGCGTTGCCGAAGCTCTGGCCCAGGACCCGGAGCTCTCATCCTCCAATCCTCTATTCACTGAGTTGGATCATCCAAGCGGTGCTCGTTACCTCACCCCCGGCCTTCCGACAGACTTCGGCGCTCTCCCGCGGCTCGACCCTGTTCGCGCTCCGCGCCTGGGGGAGCACACCGAAGAGATTCTGACGTCCGTCCTTGGATTGGGATCGACCGAACTCTCCCGGCTTCACGACAGCCATATCATCGAACTTGTCTGACGGATTGCATATGAACGCACCATTTTCTGCCGCCGATCTGATTGGTGCCATCGAAGCCGCGCGGGCGTTCGCGCATGCCGCAGGTCGCGTGATCGCCGCCCGCCTTGCGCCCGGAGGAAGGCTGTCTCCCGAAGTCGCCGACCGGGAACAACGTGCCCTCCATGGGTTGGCCTGGATTGCCACCACCGCCGAGGCCGTCGCACAGGCTGCCCAATGGGGCGCCGACCGAAGCCTGTCCACCTTGGACTCCGACGTTCTGGCCATCGGGTTGGGCGAGTATCTGCATCAGCTGACCTCCGGTGTGCCGATGAGCCAGAGCGAGATCGTTCGCCCCGACGAGGTCGGCCTTGCGGACGAGGCAGCCGTCTGCCGCGCGCATCCGGCCGTCGCGCGGTTGCTCACAGACGGAAACACGGCTGCGCGTCGCGCGGCTGTGGCGGAAGCTCTGACCGATGGCCAGCTTCTGGATACGGCAACGGGGGATGAGACGCTGGACATGGTGCGCGCGGAATATGCGCGTTTCACGGCGGAACGGATCACGCCCCATGCCCAGAAATGGCACCTTGCCGACGACCTGCTACCGGATGATGTGTTGGCAGAGATGGCCGCAATCGGAACCTTCGGGCTGTGCATCTCGCCTGAATACGGTGGGCTAGGACTTGGAAAGGTCGCGATGTGCATCGTGACCGAGGAGTTGAGCCGAGGCTGGATCGCTGCCGGTTCCATCGGGACGCGCGCCGAGATTGCGGGCGAGCTGATCGGCCTTGCCGGAACGGATGCGCAAAAGAGCCTTTGGCTGCCGGTGATCGCCTCGGGCGAGGTTCTTCCCGCCGCCGTTTTTACCGAACCCGACACGGGATCCGATCTTGCGAGCCTGCGCACCCGCGCCCTGCGGCAGACGGATGGGTCTTGGGAGATCCTTGGCAACAAGACCTGGATCACCCATGCCGCGCGATCCGACTTGATGACCGTGCTGGCGCGCAGCGATGCAGGCAAGCCGGGGCATGAGGGTCTGTCGATGTTCCTGCTGGAGAAAACCCGGGGCAACGGGGACACTCCATTCCCTGATGCCTGGCTGGACGGCACGGAGATCCAGGTGCTGGGCTACCGCGGCATGCGCGAATACGAGCTCTCGTTGAACGGCGCGCCGGTCGCATCGGATGGACTGCTGGGCGGGCAGGAGGGGCAGGGCTTCCGCCAGTTGATGCAGACCTTCGAAGGCGCGCGCATTCAGACCGCTGCCCGCGCGCTCGGCGTGGCGCTGCGCGCGCAGGAGCTGGCCCTCACCTATGCAACGGCAAGAAAACAGTTCGGCCGGCCGCTTGTGAACTTTCCCCGGGTTGCCGACAAGATCGCCATGATGGTGGCAGAGATTCTTATGGCGCGGGAGCTGACCTATTTTGCGGCTCGGCAGAAGGATCACGGTCAGCGCTGCGATATCGAGGCAGGGATGGCCAAACTTCTGGCCGCCCGGGTGGCCTGGTCGAATGCCGACAGCGCGCTGCAGATCCACGGCGGCAACGGCTATGCGCTGGAATTCGAGATCAGCCGGGTGCTCTGCGATGCACGCATTCTGAACATCTTCGAAGGTGCGGCGGAGATCCAGGCGCATGTGATTGGTCGCGGTCTTGTCTCGCGCGCGGGCGGAGGCAACGCATGACGCAGGATTTGCAGATCACGCCGGTGCAGCGGCTTCGTCAACTTCTCACCCGGGAAGGGCACACAGCCGCAGCGCCGATTTTCGATTCCTTTTCGGCCCGTGTCGCGGAAATGCAGGGGTGGGAGGTGACGAAGCTGTCGGGCTCCTTCGCCAAATTTGCGAACCTGGGTGTCCCGGATGATCTGCCTCTGACGAATATGTCCGACCTTGTGGACATCGCGCATCGGATTAACCGCGCCAGCGACCTGCCCCTGATCGTGGATGCGGACGATGCGGGCGGCAATGCGCTGACCGTCAGGCGCACCGTTCGCGAGCTTGAGGCCGTAGGTGTGGCCGCCATCGAGATCGAGGATAACGAGATCCCCCAATGCACCGGCCATGCCGAGCGCCGCCATTCCCTGATGCTGAGCGTGGAGGAGCAGGTGGGCAAACTGCGGGCAGCGGTCGCGGCGCGGCGCAATCGCGAGACGGTCATCGTCGCTCGCACCTTTGCGCTGTCCGAGCTGCCCCGTGCCGAGGCGTTGGAGCGCATCCGGGCATATTCGGATACCGGGGCAGAGGCTCTAATGCTGGCCGAACTGCCCGGTGGTGCAGCTGACCTGCTGGAGGTGGCCGAGGCGACCCATTTGCCATTGTTCGTTCTGGGCCTGCCGGAAGACGCGGCGCGGGACACGGACTTCGTGCGGCATGTCCGGCTGAAGCTGCAATATCTGCCGCATATCCCGTTCCGCATGGCGCTGCGGGCCATGGTGGAGGCCTATGACCATCTGCGCGCCGGCGGGCCGCATAACGGATTGCAGCACCGCGAGGCGGATCAGACCACCATCGCAAACTTGACCGAGGTGGCGGCGCAGGCCGATTGGCAGCGCCGGTATCTCGTGTGAACGGGGCCGCGGCGGAGAGGGCCGCGGAAGACAGAAATCAGCGGCGGGAGTAAGCCGCAAAAGGGAGGAGAGAAGAATGAAACGTCGTCACATCCTGGGAGGCATCGCAGGAGCGATGCTTGCGGTTGCGGCAGCTGGTCATGCCAGCGCCGAGACGGTGCTGAAATGGGCGCATATCTTCGAGGTTTCGGAGACGTTCCACACCGAGGCCGTCTGGGCGTCGGAAGAGATCGCCAAGCGCACCGAGGGCCGCTACCGCATCGACGTCTTCCCGGCGGCGCAGCTCGGCAATGAGGTCAGCCTGGACGAAGGGCTGATGCTGGGCACGGTGGACATCGTCACCCTGACCAATGCCTTGGCCGCCAAGAAGTATCCGCCGATCGGGGTCAGCTACTATCCCTTCATCTTCCGCGATCCGGCGCATCTGATGGCCTATACCCAGAGCGACATCTACAACCGCCTGACGGAAGGCTATGCCGAAGCTTCGGGCCACCAGATCGTCGCCACCACCTATTATGGCACCCGCCACACCACGGCGAACAAGTCGATCAAGAACTGCGCTGATCTTGCCGGGCTCAAGATGCGCGTTCCCAGCATCCCGTCCTATATGGCGATGCCGACGGCCTGCGGCGCCAACACGACGCCCATCCCCTTCGCGGAGCTTTACCTCGCCCTGCAGAATGGCACGGTCGAAGCGCAGGAGAACCCGCTCACTTCGATCGAGGCGAAGAAGCTGGATGAGGTCCAGACCCATATCGCGCTGACCGGTCACATCGTCGATCAGTTGAACATCGTCATCTCCAAAACTGCCTGGGGCAATCTTTCCGAAGAGGACCAGGCGATCTTCACCGAGGTGATGAAGGAAGCGGCGGCGCGATCATCGCAGGCCATCGCGGATCGTGAGACGGAGCTGCTGGAAGTGTTCCGCGACCGCGGCAAGGTGATCGAGGAAGTCGATCGTGCCAGCTTCGAAAATGCCGTCATCGAGAAGGTCAAGTTCGAGGACTTCGGTTACGAGAAGTCGGATTGGGAAGCCATCCGCGCAATCGAGTGACCCAATCACGGGCCCGCCGCCCCGGCGGGCCCAGCCAAATGCTCTGCGAGGACCAGCATGAACGATACTCAGAACACAAGCACCGTTGAGGAGCTGGCCTCCGCCTTCGAGGAACCACCCGCAAACATCGAACTCGGGAGTTACGGGATCGAAGACTGGATCAATCTGGCCGTGTTCTGGAGCATCGTCGGGCTGGTATTCCTGCAGTTTTTCACGCGCTACGCGCTGAACAACAGCATCGCCTGGACGGAAGAGGTCGCGGTGGCGGCCCTCATCCTGCTGGTGTTCCTCGGCGCCTCGATGTGCATCCGCACCTCGAGGCACATCCAGGTGGACGTGCTCTACCACTACATTCCCCCGACTGCTGCGCTGTGGCTTTCGCGGCTTGTCGATCTGGCTCGGGTTCTGCTGATCGGCTACCTGACCCTCCTGATCTACCGCTATATCTCGCTGGTGGCGGATGAGCATATGGTCTCGGTGAGGGTGTCGCGGGCCTGGGTTCTTTACCCTGTCGTGGGAGCCTTCGCGCTGATGTTTCTGCGCTCCGTCCAGGTGGCCTGGCGCAACTGGCGGCGGGGCTATTCGGTCCTGCAAAGACCCGAGGCTTTTGATGGGACGGAGGTCTGATCCATGTTCGTGCTGATTGGTGGCTTCCTTCTTCTGATGCTCATTGGCCTGCCCGTCGCCATGTCGATGGCGGCGGCCTCGCTGGCCTACATCCTCATCTACAACGTGGCCCCGGATCTGATCGCGGCGCAAAGGATGATCGCAGGGGTGGAGAGCTTCCCGCTTCTCGCCGTGCCCTTCTTCATCCTTGCCGGAAACCTGATGAACGGGGCTGGCATCACTGGGAGGATCTACAATTTCGCCCTGTCGCTGGTCGGCTGGATGAAGGGGGGTCTGGGGCAGGTGAATATCATCGGCTCGGTCGTGTTCTCGGGCATGTCGGGGACCGCGCTGGCCGATGCGGCTGGGATCGGGACCATCGAGATCAAGGCGATGCGTGATCACGGCTATCCGGTCGAGGCGGCGGTGGGTATTACGGCGGCCTCTGCCACGCTGGGGCCGATCTTCCCGCCATCGCTGCCCTTCGTGATCTACGGCATGATGGCAAATGTCTCGATCGGCGCGCTGTTCATGGCGGGGATCGTGCCGGGCGTCGTGATGACCGTGCTGATGATGGCGACGGTTAGCTATCTTGCCTGGCGCAGGGGCTGGGGCGCCGATACACCCTTCGTGCTGCGCCGCCTGGCGGAGGCGGGGCTGGAAGTGTTGATCGTCCTCTGCTTCCCGGTTGCTGTCTACCTGCTGACGCTTGCGGGCCTTTCGGGGAACATGGCCGTTCTTCTGGCCTTGGCCGTGCTGATCGCGCTGGACTGGTATTTCGACTTTTCCGCCGTGATGGCGCTGATGGCGCCGATGATCCTGATCGGCGGCATGACCATGGGCTGGTTCACCCCGACCGAAGCCGCGATGGCGGCGGTCCTCTGGTCGCTGTTCCTGGGCCTTGTGCGCTATCGCAGCATGACTTTGCGGGCGCTGGCCAAGGCCAGTTTCGACACGATCGAGACGACTGCTTCGGTGCTGTTCATTGTCACGGCGGCATCGATCTTCGCCTGGCTTCTGACGGTCAGCCAAGCGGCCGAGATGTTCTCGGGACTGGTGGTGTCACTGACCGACAACAAGTGGGTCTTCTTGGCCCTCGCCAATCTGCTGATGCTCGTCGTCGGGTGTTTCTTGGACACAATCGCCGCGATCACCATTCTGGTGCCGCTTCTGCTGCCGGTCGCCATGGGCTATGGGGTCGATCCGGTGCATTTCGGCCTGATCATGGTGCTGAACCTGATGATCGGCCTGCTGCATCCACCGCTGGGCATGGTACTCTTCGTGCTGTCGCGCATCGCCAAGTTGTCGGTCGAGCGGGCCACCATGGCGATCCTGCCCTGGCTTGTTCCGCTGATGGCCGCCCTTATCCTGATCACCTTCGTGCCTGCGATCAGCCTTTGGCTGCCGCAATACCTTGGCCTGTTGCGCTAGGAGGGACCGTGATGTTTCCACTGCCCGAAACCTTCGTCGCCGAGGTCTTCTCCGAAGTCCCGCCGTCGCTGCACTGGACTGGAGGTGCGACGCCCTGGCTCGCCGGTCGGCCTTGGGGCGTGCCGGGATCGTTCATCGAAGGTCCCGGCTTCGACCGCGAAGGCTTCCTGTTCTGCGTTGACATCCCCTATGGCCGCATCTTCCGCATTGCCCCGGACGGTGGGTTCGAGCTGTTCGTCCAGTATGACGGAGAGCCGAACGGCCTGCGCATCCACCGGGACGGGCGCATCTTCGTGGCCGACCACAAGCGCGGCATCATGGTGATCGACCCCATGACCCGGCGGGTCGAGCCCTTTGTCGAGCAGGTTGATGGGCGGCGGATGGTGGGGCCCAATGACCTTGTCTTCACCGAGGCGGGTGAGATCTATTTCACCGACATGGGAGATTCCGATCTCGCAGAGCCGAACGGAAGGCTTGTCCATGTTGATGCTGCGGGCAAGGCGAAGGTCGTTCTCGACCGGCTTGCGGCACCGAACGGCCTGGCGCTGAACGGGGCCGGGACCATGCTTTACCTGAACATGTTCCGAGAGAATGCCGTCTGGCAGATGAAGCTGCGCCCGGATGGCGGTGTCACTCGGGTCAGCAGGTTCCTGCAGCTGTCCGGCGGGCTGGGGCCGGATGGGCTGCTGACGGACAGCCAGGACAATCTGCTCGTCGTCCACTGTGGGCTGGGCTGCGTCTGGATCTTCAGCCCGCTGGGTGAGCCTTTGCAGCGCATCGTCTCGCCGCGGGGCAAGGCCATCACCAACATCGCTTTCGGGGTCGCCGATCCACATCGGATCTATATCACTGATTCCGCCACGGGAACGATCCTGACAGCGCGTCTTCCGGTGCCCGGCCGGTTGCCGTTCTCGCACCGGTGATCGAAGACCCGGCCGCATGGGCCGGGTCGGTGTTCAGAACCCCGAATACATCGGCCGACCCGGATGGGGTAGCTCGGCCTTCAGGATCACGCCTTCCTCGCATTCGGTGATGAAGGCGGTGCGGCGCTCCGGTCCGCCGAAGGCGACGTTGGTGGTCTGCCGTCCGCTGGGGCTGTCCACCCGGAGGATCGGTTCTCCCTGCGGGTTGAACAACCACAGGGCACCCATGCCGATCTGGCAAACGGCAAGGTTTCCTGCGGCATCAAGGCTGATCCCGTCGGGGCCGCCGCCCCCTGTCATCTGGATGAAGTTGCCCACCTTGGCGACCGTCCCATCGTCCGAGAAGGGCAGGCGCCAGATGGCATTGGCGCGGGTGACGGCCAAGTAGAGCACCTTTTCGTCCAGTGACAGCACCAACCCGTTCGGGCTGGGCACGTTGTCGATCAGGCAATCGACCTCGCCCGAAGCCCTGACCCGGAACACGCGCCCCGTCGGGTCGTGCAGCCCCGTGAGCCCCTGATCAGTGAAGTAGAGATCGCCGTTCGAACCGAAGTAGAGGTCGTTGACGCCCTTGAACCGCTCGATCCGCGTCCGTTCAAGGAAGGGCGTCACCGTGCCACTGTCGGGGTCAAGGATCATGATCCCGTGCTTATGGTCGGCCACGAAGATGCGGCCGTCGCGGTGAATGCGCAGTCCGTTGGGCCAGCCGTCATATTCGGCGACCACGGTGAAGTTCCCCTGGGGATCAATCCTGAAGATCCGTCCCCAGGGGATGTCGACGCAGTAGAGGTTGCCCTTGGCATCGAAGGACGGCCCCTCCAGCACCGAATGGTGCTGGCCCATGGCGGGCTGGTGCGAGAACCATTCGCCGCCGCGCGTCGGCTTGCGCAATGCGTCGGGCAGGCGGGCGAAGACTTCGGCCGTGATCCGGGGTGGTGGTGCATACATGATCGTTCTCCGTCGTCAGCGCATGGTTTCCGGCAGCCACAAAACGATCTCGGGGAACACGTAGATCAGGAATGCGAAGCCTATGATGATGAAGCAGTAGGGCAGTGAGGACCATGCGATCGTCGCAAGCTTGGTGTCCGGCGCGATCGACTGGATCGCAAAGAGGTTTAGCCCGACCGGAGGATGGATCTGCCCCAACTCGATGTAGAGGATGATGAGGATCCCCAGCCAGATGCCATCGAAGCCCATAGCGACCATTGGTGCATAGATCAGCGGCACGGTGACCAGCATCATCGACAGCCCTTCCATCACCATGCCGAGGAAGACATAGATGAGCAGCAGGATGCAGAAGAACACGAAGGGACTCAGGTTCAGCCCGGTGATGAAATCGGCGATCCCGTCGCCGAAACCGGTCACCACGATCCCGTATTGCAGGATCTGGGCACAGATGGTGATGAACATGATCACCGAACTGGAGATGACGGTGTTCGAGAATGAGATCTGAATGGCCTTCCAGCTCAACCCGCCATAATACCAAGCGATCAGCGCCGCGAGGAGAACACCCACCGCGGACGCTTCGGTCGCAGTGAAAATCCCGAAATACATGCCAAGGATGACGCCCCCCACCAGTACGATGATCGGCATCGAGTCGCGAATTGGATTGCCACCGATGTCCGCAGCCGCCGCTTCTTTCGAAGGCACCAGGCTTGGGTCCATAACCGCGCGCACACCGATGTAGACGCAGAAGAAGAACGACAGAAGGATGCCGGGGATGATCCCAGCCATCAGCAGGTCGATGACCGATTCGTGGGTCATCGAGGCATAGACGATCATGGGAATACTGGGCGGGACCAGGATTCCGAGGCTGCCACCCGCGGTCAGAGTGCCCATTGTCAGGCTGTCCTTGTAGCCCCGCTTCCGCATCTCTCCCAGAGCGACAGAACCAACGGTCATCGCGGTTGCGACCGACGAGCCGCTGACGGCGGAAAAGACCGCGCATCCGGCGATGTTCGTTTGAGCCAGTCCGCCGGGCACATGGCGGAACACCCGCGACAGGCCAGAGTAGAACCTTGTGGCCACACCGCCCTGAAGGATGATCTCGCCCATCAGGATGAACAGCGGAATCGCGACCAGCGTGAAGTTGGTGGAGTTGTTCCAGACGATGGGGCCGATGGATTGCCAGAGCGAAGTGCCAAACATTGCCATGATGCCAAGGAGTCCAGCCAACCCCATAGCCACGCCGATATAGACACCCCCGGCAAGACATCCGACGAGGACGCAGGAGTAGAGAACGACGAGTTCAGTCCACGACATTTTCTTCCTCCGCAATAAGGTCGGCGCGGCCGCGCCATAGGTTTTGTGCCACCGTTGCCCCACGCACGATCATCGCCACGCTCAGGGCAAGCAGGGCGGGGGCAAGGATTGCCTGGGGATACGCCAAAGGCGTCGCCGAGAACTGGTCCGACACAGAGCCGAATTGGAGGCTGGTTTGGAACAGCGCCCAGGTCTGCGTGGTCAGGACAAGGCAGAACCCTGCCGAGATGATGCCGACCAGAAGTTCGACAACTGCCCGCATGCGCATCGGCATCGCGGAAAGCAGGGCACTGATGCGCAGGAAGCGCCCGCGCATCAGTGCCGGCACGAAGGCTAGTACCGTCGCGGCGGCGAACATGTATCCCGAGTATTCCTCGGACAGATTGGTCGAGGAGTTGAAGGCGTAGCGGAGGAAAACCTCCACATTCATCAACAAAACCATCAGGGCCACGATGATCGAGGCCATCGCGATAAGCGTCTTCTCCAGCAATGTCATGATATCTCCTGTGTTCGCCCCCGGGCCACAGAACACAGTGTCAGCGGCCCGGGGTGAACGGCATGGTTTTACTGGATGATTTACTGGCAGCCTTCGCGCAGAGCTGCAAGGATCTGCACCGCCAGCTCGCCATTGGCGGTCGCCCAGGCCTCGGCAATGCCTGCCGTCTCGTCGCGCAGCCTGGCCGCGTCCTCTGCGGTGGGCTCGGTCAGGGTCATGCCCGCGGCCACCAGATCCGCCCGCGCCTGGGCGTCCAGCTTGGCGACTTCTTCCCGGAATCGCAGCTCCCACTTTGCAGAGGTTTCGAGGAAGGCCGCTCGGACATCCTCGGGCAGCTCGGCCAGCGCCTCGTTGTTGACCGAGATCACCTCGTGCGAGAGCGTGATGTTGAACAGGTAGCCGTTGTCAACGATCTGGGCCCAATGCCAGTTGTCCGCGTTGATCGCCGCGGTGATCGCGCCATCGACCGTGCCAAGCTGCAGCGCCTGGGTCACTTCGGCCGTCGTGATCGAGGCAGAGCTGGCCCCGAACATGGCAAGGGTTTCTACCTGCTCACGGTTCCAGGTGCGGATCTTCTTGCCCTCAAGGTCTGCCAGCGTGCGGATCTCCGGCACCGACCAGATCTGCTGCCCCGGCATAATCCAGTGCATGATGGGTGAAACGCCGAACTTGTCGGAGATTGCCTGATCCAGCATCGGCTGGACCTTGGGCAATGCGGTGGTGAAGAACTTTTCCGCGTCGGTGCAGACGAACGGCATGGCCATCGCTGCGGCGACGGGCAGGTCCGAGGCGATGAACCCCGTCGGAGAGTGTCCGATCTCGATCTGTCTGGTGCTGAGCGCGCGATAGACGTCAACACCCTTGTAGGGCATCTCCGCGCCCGAGAAGACGCGGATGTTCAGGCGCCCGCCCGTGGCTTCGCTCACCTCTTCTGCGAAGCCGCGCGCCCACTTCGTCTGGTCGTCGGCCACGTCGTAGATGGTGAACATTTTCCATTCGAAATCCGCTGCGAACCCCGCTGCGCCTGATGCAAGCAACGCCAAAGACGCAACAATTCCTCTCGTGAAGATCATTCTCGGTTCCTCCTTCATGATCATTGCGAGCCACACGCCTGAAATGGCGCGTGACGTCCTCCCCCTCGCAGTCAACCCTCTGGCCGACCGTAGGGTCGGACTTAGGACATTCCTAAGATTATTCATCTAGTGAAATGTCGTTTCAAATTATTGCAGTAATGATATGAAGTCAAGGATCGTAAAGCGCTGGCCGTGACTGGCGCGTCTAGGGTCAGGACTCGTTCTCGCGTCATAACCAGAACAAGCCGGTTGCGGCGAGTGCGACTGCGGAGA
>JACSRN010000018.1 GCA_014879735.1 Paracoccaceae bacterium | reverse complement strand
GCTACCGCGACCTGCTGGCCCCGCTTGGCCGGGTGACGCTGTGGGAAACCGAATATCTGCAGGATCTGCCGCCCGCGGCCGAGGGCCATCCGGTCCGCCGGTTCACCGAAAGCACGGCGATGCGGCCCTTCCTCGACCGGATGACCGGGCCCGAGGCGCAGGCCTTCACCACCAGCTATGATGCCGCGCTGGAGGCAGCCTATCCGCGCCTGCCGGGGGGCGGCGCACTGTTCCCGTTCCGGCGACTGTTCTTCCTTCTCGAAAGGCCCCGATGATGCCTGCGCTGATCCCGACAGACCATTACGGCACCGTCACCTGGCTGGGCGCGCAGCGCCTGCCGGTCGAGAATCTGGCGATTCGGGCAGAGCCCGTGGCGGAAATGCCGCTGACGCTGGCCGGCTTCGCCGAAGAAAGCCATGGCGGGCTGACCCGCCCCTCCTGTTCGCGCGTGCTGGCGCTGCATCCGCGCGGGACCGCGATCCGCAACAGCCGCCAGCTTTGTCTGGTCTCGGCCGAGGAAATGGCCGAGGTGGCATCCGGCCTCGGGCTTGAGCACTGGGACCATGCCTGGGTCGGCGCTTCGGTCGTCCTGTCGGGCATCCCGGATTTCAGCCACCTGCCGCCGTCCAGCCGGCTGCAGGGCCCAGACGGGGTGACGCTGGTCGTCGACATGCTGAACCGGCCCTGCCAGGAACCCGCCGTCACGATCGCCAAGGCAACCGGCGGGCGGGGCAAGGCATTCAAGACCGTGGCCGAAGGCCGGCGCGGCGTCACCGCCTGGGTCGAGCGCGAGGGCATGCTGCGCCCCGGCGACCGGCTGCGGCTGTTCATTCCCGATCAGCGGGCCTGGTCGGAATCCGACCACAGCCGTACAGCCCAGTAGACCGCAGGGCGGATTCCGACCATCGCGCGTCGGAAAACGCACCGCTTGTCCCGGGCAGGGAATTGTATCACCAAGGCGCAAGCGGGATCTGCGCGTTCCCAAGGGAGTAGGCACATGGCGTTCAAGACCGATATCGAGATTGCCCGCGAGGCGAAGAAGAAGCCGATCATGGAGATCGGCGCGAAACTTGGCATCCCGCAGGCCGATCTGCTGCCCTATGGCCATGACAAGGCCAAGGTCAGCCAGAGCTTCATCGACAGCCTGGCAGGCCGCCCCGATGGCAAGCTGATCCTTGTCACCGCGATCAACCCCACGCCCGCCGGCGAGGGCAAGACCACGACCACCGTGGGCCTGGGCGACGGGCTGAACCGCATCGGCAAGAAGGCGGTGATCTGCATCCGCGAGGCCAGCCTTGGCCCGAACTTCGGCATGAAGGGCGGCGCTGCCGGCGGCGGCATGAGCCAGGTCGTGCCGATGGAGGATATGAACCTTCACTTCACTGGCGATTTCCACGCCATCACCTCGGCCCACAACCTGCTGTCGGCGATGATCGACAACCACATCTATTGGGGCAACGAGCTGAAGATCGACGAGCGCCGGGTCGTCTGGCGCCGGGTGATGGACATGAACGACCGCGCGTTGCGCGACATCGTGGTGTCGCTGGGGGGCGTGTCGAACGGCTTTCCGCGCCAGACCGGCTTTGACATCACCGTGGCGTCGGAGGTCATGGCGATCCTCTGCCTGTCGAAGAATCTGGAAGACCTGCAAAAGCGGCTGGGCAACATCGTCGTGGCCTATACCCGCGACAAGAAGCCGATCTACTGCCGCGACATCAAGGCCGATGGCGCCATGACGGTGCTGCTGAAGGATGCGATGCAGCCGAACCTGGTGCAGACGCTGGAGAACAACCCGGCCTTCGTGCACGGCGGGCCGTTTGCCAATATCGCCCATGGCTGCAACTCGGTCATCGCGACGCAGACGGCGCTGAAGCTGGGCGAATATGTCGTGACCGAGGCCGGTTTCGGGGCCGACCTGGGGGCCGAGAAGTTCTTTGACATCAAGTGCCGCAAGGCCGGGCTGAAGCCCTCGGCGGCGGTGATCGTCGCCACGGTGCGGGCGATGAAGATGAACGGTGGCGTGGCCAAGGCCGATCTGGGCGCCGAGAATGTCGAGGCCGTCAAGAAGGGCTGCCCGAACCTGGGCCGCCATATCGGCAATGTGAAGGGCTTTGGCGTGCCGGTGGTGGTGGCGATCAACCACTTCTATTCCGACACCGACGCCGAGGTGCAGGCGGTGAAGGATTATGTCGCAGCCCAGGGCGCCGAAGCGATCCTGTGCAAGCACTGGGCCCTGGGCAGCGCCGGGATCGAGGATCTGGCGAAGAAGGTGGTGCAGCTGGCCGAAAGCGGCTCGGCCAATTTCGCACCGCTCTACCCCGACGACATGGGGCTGTTTCAGAAGATCGAGACCATTGCCAAGCGCATCTACCATGCCGACGAAGTGCTGGCCGACAAGTCGATCCGCGACCAGCTGAAGACCTGGGAAGCCGCCGGTTACGGCAACCTGCCGATCTGCATGGCCAAGACGCAATATTCCTTCACCACCGACCCGAATGTCCGTGGCGCGCCCACCGGCCATTCGGTCCCGGTGCGCGAGGTGCGGCTGTCGGCCGGTGCGGGCTTCATCGTCGCGATCTGCGGCGAGATCATGACCATGCCCGGCCTGCCCAAGGTGCCCTCGGCCGAGGTGATCCGGCTGAACGATCAGGGCCAGATCGAGGGCTTGTTCTGATCTGGCGAAGGCGGGGGGCCAGCCCCCCGCACCCCCCGGGATATTTAGGGACGGATGAAAGGGGTTTTCGGGGTCCTGTCGCTGGCTTAAGGAAGGCGCGACCGATCCCGGAGACTGAGAATGAAACAACCCTCCGATTGCACGACCATGGCGGATATCCGGGCCGAGATCGACCGGCTGGATGAGGAACTTGTCCGGCTGTTTGCCGCGCGCGCCGGCTATATCGACCGGGCGGCGCAGATCAAGGCGGAGGTCGACCTTCCCGCCAGGATCGACGCCCGGGTCGAGGAGGTGGTGCAGAACGTCCGCCGCCATGCCGCGACCCATGGGCTGCCGCCGGACCTGGTGGAAAAGCTGTGGCGGCGGTTGATCGACTGGTCCATCGCCCGCGAGGAAAGCCATCTCGGGCCGGACAGCCTGCGCCGGGGCTGAGGCATCGCAGCCCGTCGTTGCGGGCGGTCTCTGCCGGCGGGGCCGGCCCGGGCGGTGCATCCGGCAGGTTTCGGGGTTGGTCTGCCCGGTTGCGCCGAGCCCTCTGCGGCGCTTGACCGGCGGGGCTGACGGGCGGCGCGGATGGGCCTGCGCAAGGCGGTGCATGGTGCGGAGCGCCGTGCAAAACGGATGGAGCATCGCTGGTCGGCCCTGGCCACAGCGGACTGACGGAGGAACGAGGATGACGGCCAGAGTGATCGACGGCAAGGCCTTTGCGGCAAAGGTGCGGGGACTGGTGGCGGCCCAGGTGGCGCGGCTGAAGGAGGAACAGCGGCTGCAGCCGGGGCTGGCGGTGGTTTTGGTGGGCGAGGACCCGGCGTCCCAGGTCTATGTCCGCAACAAGCACGCCTCGACCGTCGAGGTCGGAATGGCAAGCTTCGAGCATCGCCTGCCGGCCGAGACTTCGGAGCCCGAGCTTCTGGCGCTGATCGACCAGTTGAACGAGGACACCTCGGTTCACGGCATTCTCGTGCAACTGCCGCTGCCGGCGCATCTGAATTCCGAACTGGTGATCAACCGGATCTCGCCGGCCAAGGACGTCGACGGCTTTCACATCTCGAATGTGGGCCTGCTTGGGACCGGGCAGAAGTCGATGGTGCCCTGCACGCCGCTGGGCTGCCTGATGATGCTGCGCGACCATCACGGCCGGCTGGCCGGGCTGGATGCCGTGGTTGTCGGGCGGTCGAATATCGTCGGAAAGCCGATGGCGCAGCTGCTGCTGGGCGACAGCTGCACGGTGACGATCGCACATTCGCGCACGAAGAACCTGGCCGAGGTCTGCCGCCGGGCCGACATTCTTGTCGCAGCCGTCGGCCGGCCGGAAATGATCACCGGCGACATGGTGAAACCCGGTGCGACGGTGATCGACGTCGGCATCAACCGGATCGAGCGCGATGGCAAGGCCCGGCTGGTGGGCGATGTGCATTACGCCAGCGCGGCCGAGGTTGCGGGGGCGATCACCCCGGTGCCGGGCGGGGTGGGGCCGATGACGGTCGCCACCCTGATGC
>JACSRN010000037.1 GCA_014879735.1 Paracoccaceae bacterium | reverse complement strand
TTGTCCGTCCCTTCCTTGGGGCGGACTCTAGTCGCAGATGGAGGAAAAATCCCGGCGCAGGTCAACAGGCAACGACAGTTGGCACATCAAAACCCGAGCCTGAACGCTCTCAGAAACGCAGGCCCGCGGCGGCTGCGCGTGCTGGAAAGCTACGCCCCACGGGCCTGCTGACCCGATCGCCAGAGGGGGCACTTTTGCGCGCCGATCGGGGGGCACCATTCAACGCCGATTGACAGCCCGGGGGCCACGCGATGCCAGCTTAACCTGCTGTTCGCGAAACCGGCAGCAGGCCAATGGGCCGCCCCCTCGCCGGAAACCGCCGCTGTTTCCGGAAAGGTCAGATGTCCTTCACCAGACGCAGCGCGTCATAGATGGCGGCGTGTGTATTTCGCGCAGCGACCGCGTCGCCGATCCGGAAGAGTTGAAATTTTCCCGCGGGATTCGTGAAGACCAGCTGCGGCTTTCCATCGATCAGGTTCGAATGGTTCACGGCGCCCTCATTAACGGAGTGCGGGGTCAGTTCCAGATATAGGCTGTCGTTCGGCCGGGTACCGTGGTTCACGATGATCTGGTCGTGGCGCTGCTCCCTGGCGATTCCGCCGTAGTCGCTCCCGATGGTCGCGACGAGCATGTTTCCATCCTTCCGGACCGCCTCGAGCAGATAAGTGACCGTAAAGCGCACGTCCCGTTTCTGCAGGGACCGCATGTAGGGCACCAGGTTCATCGCCATGACCTCGGGCGCGAAGGCGCGATCACGGGTCATGATTTCCAGTTTTGCCCCGCTGGCGGCAATGATCTCGGCTGCCTGCATGCCTGCATGATCGCCCGCGTCGTCGTAGATCAGAACATCGGTGCCGGGCTTCACGTCGCCCGAGAGGATGTCCCAGGTCGAGGTCAGAAATTCATTGCCCGTCTTCAGCACCTCGGTATGCGGCAAACCACCTGTCGCAATGATCACGACATCGGGCGCGTCACCGAGGATCATGTCCACCTCGGCGAAGCTGTTGTAGCGCATCTCGACGCCGAGTCGTTCGCATTGCGCCACGCGCCAGTCGCTGACGCCGATCATTTCGCGCCGGCGCGGGCTTTGCGCGGTCAGCCGCAGTTGGCCCCCGGCATGGGGCGCCAACTCATGGACGATCACCTGATGCCCGCGCTCGCCCGCGACGCGCGCGGCTTCCAGGCCGGCGGGACCAGCGCCGACGATGATGACCCTCTTGCGGGTGATGGCCCTCGGCACATCATGCGGCATGGTCTCTTCGCGACCTGTCGCCGCGTTGTGCATGCAAAGCGCCATGCCTCCCTGATAGATGCGGTCGAGGCAGTAGTTTGCGCCGACGCAGGGCCGGATATCGTGCTCACGCTTTTCAAGGATCTTCCGCATGATCTGCGGGTCGGCCATATGGGCGCGGGTCATGCCGATCATGTCGACCTTGCCCGCCGCGATGGCGTAACGCGCGGTCGCCACATCCTGGATGCGGGTCGCGTGGAAGACCGGGAAGCGCGTCGCTGCCCGCACCTCGCCCGCCAGATCAAGGAAGGGTGCAGAGGCCATACCCATGATCGGGATGTTGTCGGTGAGGCCAGCGTCGGTTTCGATATGGCCTTTGGTGACGTTCAGGAAATCGATCAGACCGCTATCCTTGAGCCGCCCGGAAATTTCCATGCCCTCGGCCTTGTCATAGCCTTCCGGTGTGTCCTCGTCCGCGACATAGCGGATGCCGAGGATGAAATCCTTGCCGACGCGCTGGCGCACCGCGCCCAGTACCTCCAGTGAGAACCGCATGCGGTTTTCAAGGCTGCCGCCGTATTCATTGTCGAGGTGATTGCTCATCGGAGACCAGAACTGCGACAGAAGATGACCGAAGCTTTCGAAGTCGATACCGTCCACGCCAGCGGCCTTCATCCGTTCCGCCGCGTCGGCGAAATCGGACTTGATGCGGTCGATGTCCCACTTCTCGATCAGCTTGGGGAAGGCGCGGTGCGACGGTTCGCGCTCCATCGTAGGGGCGACGACGGGCAGCCAGTCGCCCTTGTCCCAGCGCGTGCGGCGGCCAAGATGGGTCAGCTGGATCATCACTGCCGTACCGTGGTCGTGGACTTCATCCACCAGCTGCTTCATCCAGCCAACAACCTCGTCCTTGTAGGCAAGGATGTTGTTGAAGACCGGCGGGCTGTCGCGCGACACGGCGACGGACCCGGCGGTCATCGTCAGCGCGATCCCGGCCTTGGCGCGTTCGACATGATAGGCGCGATACCGGCCCTTTGGCATCCCGTCTTCGGGGTAGGCAGGTTCGTGCGATGAGATCATCAGTCGGTTCCGCAGCGTCAGATGCTTGAGTTTGAAGGGCTGAAGCAGAGGGTCATTCGACACAGGCTTGGCTCCGGGCTAGAACGCATTTGGGACTTGCGTATCCGAACGAAGACATTTGCGTCAATCCCGCAAACACTGATGTCTATAAAATAGCCTTCAATGGCTATTTTCATTGCTTGAATGTCTACAACTTGCTAGGAGACCGTTCATGACGGAACCGCAAAACGAATCTGTATCGCGCGGATCGCCTGAGCTCTGGCTGCAGGCCGCACGCGACGCTTTGCTGGAGGGGGGAGTTGAGTCTGTTAAGATTCAGGTGCTTGCAAAGAACCTCAATCTTTCTCGAGCCAGCTTCTACTGGTTCTTCAAAGACCGCGATGAGCTGCTCGCCGCTCTTCTGACGCAGTGGCGGGAGAAGAACACTGGCAACATCATCAAGCGTGCAAACGCCTATGCTGACAGCCTGGCCGAAGCGATCCTGAACGTCTGCGACTGCTGGTTCGATCAGGAACTGTTCGATTCCCGCTTTGAGTTTGCGATCCGAAGTTGGGCTCTGCAATCGCCAGGGATCCTCGCCGAGGTTCAGCAAGCCGATACCGCTCGGATCGCCGCCTTGACCGCGATGTTCGAGCGCTTCGGCCGCACACCCGGTGCGGCGGGCGTCCGCGCCCGCACGATCTATCTTGTCCAGATCGGTTACATCTCGATGCAGACCAAGGAAGACATCCGGCTGCGCATGTCGCGCATGCCGGAATATGTCCAGGTCTACACCGGGGTCGAACCCGAGGTGCGCGAGATGAACCGCTTCTTCTCGCGGCATGGCGTGTCGTTCGTTGAACCGGTGGCCGCCAATGGCTGACCTTGCCCGCCGTCGTTGGCTCTCCGTTTGCATCCGTATTCCACAGGGGGCCGATGTCCGCGGCGCATCTGCCCCTTCCGTGCCTGCCGCCTAACAACAGGGAACGAAGATGAAAGCCTTGCTCGCCTCCACCTGTCTCACGCTTGGCGTGATGTCGCTGTCGTCGATGGCTTATGCTCAGGAATGCGGATCGGTGATGATCGCCAGCATGAACTGGCAAAGCGCAGAGGTCCTCTCGAACGTCGACAAGATCATCCTGACCGAGGGTTACGGCTGCTCGGCCGAGATCACCATCGGTGACACGGTGCCGACCATCACCTCGATGGCCGAAAAGGGCGAGCCGGACATCGCGCCGGAAGCTTGGATCGATCTGCTGCCCGACGTGGTCAAGAAGGGCATCGAGGACGGCAAGCTGATCCAGGCCGCAAATGTGCTGCCCGACGGCGGTGTCAACGGCTGGTGGATTCCGAAATATCTGGCCGACGCCCATCCCGAAATCAAGACCATCCAGGACGCGCTGGCCCACCCCGAGCTGTTCCCTGCCCCCGAGGATGCCTCGAAGGGCGCGGTCTACAACGGCCCGCAGGGTTGGGGCGCAACGGTGATCACCGCCAACCTGTTCAAGGCCTATGGCGCCGAGGCGGCAGGCTTCACCCTGGTGGACAGCGGTTCGGCCGCAGGTCTCGACGCGTCGATTGCCAAAGCCTACGAGACCCAGTCGGGCTGGCTGGGCTTCTACTGGGCGCCGACCGCGATCCTTGGCAAATATGAGATGGTCCTGCTGGACTGGGGTGTCGAAGAAGACCCCGACATGTGGGCCAAGTGCATTACCGTCGAGGGTTGCGCCGATCCGAAGCCGGCCGCCTGGCCGACCGACCATGTCTACACCCTTGTCTCCACCAGCTTCTCCGAGCGTGCCGGTGCCGATGTCATCGATTATCTGAACAAGCGCGCTTGGTCGAACCAGACCGTGGGCGGGCTGATGTCCTGGATGACCGACAACCAGGCCACCGGCGAAGAGGGTGCCAGGCAGTTCCTCAAGGCCAGCGAGGACGTCTGGATGCAGTGGGTGCCCCAGGAAGTTGCCGAAAAGATCAAGGCCTCGCTCTGATGCCATGTGGCGTGGTGCCAACTGGCGCCGCGCCATCCAAGAACCTCGATCGGGAGAACCCGAAGACAACAACGGGAGAAGCACGTGGATTGGCTTGTCGAATTTCCACACATGAACGACGACTCGCTTCGAGCGTTGAAGAAAACCATCGACGAGGGGTTCCGCGGCTTTACGCGCAGTCATGGTGATACGATCGAAGCGCTGTTCTCGCCCCTCAAGTTCTTTCTGATTCATTCCGAGCGGATCATGGTCGAAGCCCCCTGGCCGATCGTCACAGCGGTGATTTTGGCCATCGCTTGGATCGGTAGCCGGAGCTGGCGGATCGTTCTGGGCTGTCTGGTGACGCTTTTGGCCATCGGCTTCTTTGGCATGTGGGAGGACACGATGCGGACGATCTCGATGATCTTCGTCTGCACGTTGTTGGCCGTCGTGATCGGAATTCCGATCGGAATTCTGATGTCGCGGTCCGAGCGGTTTCGCAGGGTGATGAACCCGATCCTCGATGTCATGCAAACCATGCCGAGTTTTGTCTATCTGATCCCGGTCGTGATGCTTCTGGGCATCGGCAAGGTTCCTGGTCTGATCGCCGTGGTGATCTATGCGATACCGCCGATGATCCGCTTGACCGATCTGGGCATTCGACTGGTCGACAAGGACGTTCTCGAAGCCGCAGACGCCTTCGGCAGTTCGAACTGGCAGAAACTCACCAAGGTTCAGCTTCCCTTGGCGCTTCCCACGGTCATGGCAGGAATCAACCAGACCATCATGATGGCGCTGGCCATGGTGGTGGTCGCGTCGATGATCGGCGTGCAGGGACTGGGCCAGCCCGTCCTGAAGGCGATTGCCAACCAGTATTTCACCCTTGGCCTATTCAACGGTTTCGCAATCGTCGGCATCGCCATCATGTTCGACCGCGTGAGCCAGGCCTATGGCAAGCGCCTTCAACAGCACCGTGAGGTGACCCATGGCTGACAGAGCCGCAGGCGGAATCCAGATCCGCAACCTGTACAAGATCTTCGGAAGTGATCCGCAAGCCTACATCGATGCCGTCAAGGCGGGCATGACGAAGGCGGAACTCAACGAAAAGCACGGCCACATTCTGGGCCTGCGCGACATCAACATCGAAATCCCTTCCGGCACCATCCAGGTTATCATGGGTCTGTCGGGCTCTGGCAAGTCGACGCTGATCCGACACATCAACCGCCTGATCGACCCGACCGCGGGCGAGGTTCTGGTGGACGGCACCGACGTCGTGAAGATGACGGAAGCCGAACTTCTGTCGTTCCGGCGGCAGCAGACCGGAATGGTGTTCCAGAAGTTCGCCCTGCTGCCGCATCGAAATGTTCTGGACAATACGCTTTACGGGCTTGAGGTGCGCGGGATCGACCGGCAGAAGGGCATCGACACCGCGATGCGCTGGCTGGATCGTGTGGGCCTGAAGGGCTTTGAGCAGAAATACCCGAACCAGCTTTCGGGGGGCATGCAGCAGCGTGTCGGACTGGCCCGCGCCCTGGCGAACGATGCCCCTGTTCTCTTGATGGACGAGGCCTATTCCGCGCTGGATCCGCTGATCCGGACCGACATGCAGACCATGCTTCTGGAACTGCAGAAGGAACTGCACAAGACGGTGGTGTTCATCACCCATGATCTGGACGAGGCGCTTCGCCTGGGCGACCAGATCGCCATCCTGCGCGATGGCGAGATCATCCAGCAGGGCAGCAGTCAGGATATCGTGCTGCGCCCGGCGGATGACTATGTGGCGAATTTCGTCAAGGAAGTGAACCGGGGCCGTTTCATCCATGTCGATGCCGTGATGGCCCCGTTTTCGGGCAGCGCCGGGCCTGATGACCAACCTGCCATTCCGGCCGAGGCGACCATCGAAGAAGCCGCGCGGGTTGTGATGGCGCATCCTGCGGGTTCCGCAACAGTGCGAGGAAAAGATGGAAAAGCGATCGGCGTCGTGTCTCTGCGCGATCTGACCGCCGCAATGGTGAAGGCCGAACCCGTGGCCACCAGGTGACTAGACCCTCCCGGCTGGTCCGGGAGGGTTCAAAGAACGTCCAGCAAAGGGGGATGCGCTAAAGCATTCTCCTGCGCCGCATCAGCGCTGCGGTTTCTTTGCGGGTCGTCTCGATATGGTTCCGCAACAGCTTGACCGCGCGGCCAACCTCTCCCGCGCCACAGGCGTACAGAATGTCCCGGTGTTCCTGCACCGGGCGCTCGAAGCCCGAAGTTTCAGTCACCAGCAGTCGGACAAACGGGCCCAGACGGGCGCGCAGATCGGCGATCATCTGCAAGAGCGCGGCATTCCCGCAGGGCTCATAGATTGCCTGATGAAACCTGACGTTCAGACTGCTCCAGTCGGCAAGGCTGGCGTCCTCTCGATAGTCATTCAGGATGGCCCGCGCACGGTCCAGATCGCTTTTCGCCATCTGCGGCACGGCGAGCTCCAGCGCCCGACACTCAAGCGCGACGCGGATATCCATCAGGTCCAGAACCTCGGATGGGGCGATTTCGCGAACCGTCGCGCCCTTGTTCTTGCGGAACAGGACAAAGCCATCCACCTCCAGTCTCAGCAGGGCTTCGCGGACCGGAATTTTCGATACACCGTGCTGGCGGGCGATCTCGTCCTGGCGCAGCGGCTCTCCAGGCGCCAGGTCGCCCGACAGGATTGCCGTCTTCAGTGCTTCGTAGATCGGCTCTGCTGTCGGAATGGTGTCTTTCGTATCCGT
The DNA here is from genome assembly GCA_014879735.1 of Paracoccaceae bacterium. GTDB lineage: Bacteria > Pseudomonadota > Alphaproteobacteria > Rhodobacterales > Rhodobacteraceae > Pseudogemmobacter. The sequence continues at coordinate 54,709 of JACSRN010000037.1, read as the reverse complement.
CATGTGGCGCGTCCAGTCGGTGTTGTTGCGCCCAAGATATCGGTCCAGAGCGACGACGCCAGACCCGCCGGAGGAAATTGGTTCTGGACGGGAGCGGCCCGGGACCAACCGCGGCATCAGATGATGCCGCGTTCAGGCAGCGGAGCGTTGCTTGCGACGCGCTGCCAGCCGAACCGCGTCAGGTCCATGGTCTCGTATCGGCCCTTCAGGATCAGTTCCGCCATGGCAAGCCCGCATCCCGGCGCATGCATCAGCCCGTGGCCCGAGAAGCCGGCAAGCATGTGGAAATTGCCCAAACCATCCGCGCCGGGCCCGATGATGACGTTGCCGTCCAGATCGTTCTGATCGTAAAGCCCGGGCAGCGTCGCCTTGCACTTCGTTCGCTCGAACTTCGGGAAGCGATGCGCCAGCGCCGGCCAGACCACATTCTCGAAATAGTCGTGATCGGGCTCCATGTTGTAGGCGCGCGGTTCGGCGAGCGTGGGAACGCCGCCGGAGTAACCCTTCCCCTCGGGGCGGAAGGCCAGGCGCTCGGGGTCCTTGAGATAGGGCAGCGGCTCGATCTCTTCCTCGCATTCGAAATAATGCTCGAAGCGCCGCAGAGGCTCGATCGGCACCTTGAAACCCAGCATGGTGCAGATTTCCTTGGCCCAGGCACCGGCGGCGTTCACGAAGGTCTCGGCTTCGATCCGCTGGCCGGACGCGGTCAGCGCCGCAGTCACGCGCGCGCCTTGGCGCTCCATGCCGGTGACATCTTCGGCCAGGAACACGGCTCCCAGCGACTGCGCCTTCTTGCGAAAGCCCATCAGCACCGCATAGGGATCCAGCCAGCCGTCATCAGGCGAATGCACCGCCGCGCCAAGGTCGCCGACATACATCGAGGGGAACTTGTGCTTGATCTCGTCGGGCGTCAGCCAGACCACGTTGCAGCCCATTGAAAGCTCGATGTCGTAGTTCGCCCTCAGCATGTCGATCGACGACGGTGGCACGATGAAAATGTATCCGCCCTTCTTGAAACCGATCTCCGCGCGCTGACCGTTCACGGCCATCGTGTCCGCAAAGGTTTCGAAGAACGGAATCGAATAGTTCGACAGCGCTATGTTTTCCGGCAGGGAGAACAGTCGCCGCACCCCACCCGAGGCCCGCGGTGTCGACGCGATGGCGTAGGTCGGATCGCGCTCGATCACCGCGACCGAAACGTTGGGATCCATGGATTTCAGATAATAGGCAACGGCAGCCCCGATGGCCCCGCCGCCGATGATTGCGACATCGGTTTTCATCATTGCACTCACAGATATTTCTCGGTCAGCATCTTTGTGCGCAGATAGGCGTCGAGCCCTTCGATCCCGCTTTCCGCGCCATAGCCGGATTCGTTCACCCCGCCGAAGGGCGTCTCTGCCTCATGAACCGAGGTGTGGTTCACGCCGACAACCCCCGCATCCAGGGCCCGGCCCGCCCGGGCAATGGTGCCGGGGTTCTGGGAGAAAACGTAGGCAGCAAGGCCATATGGCAAGGCATTCGCCCGCGCGATGACCTCGGCGAAACTGTCAAAGGGCGTGAAGGCGGCGATGGGGCCGAACGGCTCCTCGGTCATCAGGCGGGCGCTCTCGGGGACATCCGCCAGAACGGTGGGGGCATAGAAATAGCCCTTGCCCGGCAGGGCGTTGCCTCCCAGCCGCAGGTCGGCCCCCTTGGCGATGGCATCCTGCACCAGTGCCGCAATGGTCTGGCGACGGCGCTCCGTGACCATCGGCCCCATCTGAGTATCGGGTTCCGCACCATTGCCAACCTTGATCTGACGAGTCCGCTCGACGAAGGCGGCCAGGAAGTCTTCGTAGATCTCTCGGGCGACAAAGAACCTGGTGGGCGAGGTGCAGACCTGCCCGGCATTGCGGAACTTCGCATTGACCAGCCGTTCGACCGCGTTCGGAATGTCGGCATCGGCAAAGATCAACACGGGTGCATGGCCGCCCAGTTCCATCGTGCAACGCTTCATCGTCTCGGACGCCAGCCGCTGCAAGAGCTTGCCAACGGGGGTGGAGCCGGTGAGCGACACCTTCTTCGGGATGGGCGAGGCGATCAGGTGTTCCGACACGTCGGCGGGCACACCATGCACGATGTTCAGCGCGCCAGCCGGAACACCCGCATCGGCGAAGCAGCGCCCGATGGCGATGGCGGTGGCCGGAGTTTCGTCAGAGGGCTTGACGATGATCGTGCAGCCTGCGGCCAGCGCCGCCGCCATCTTCAAGGTGACATTGCCGGCCGGAAAGTTCCAGGCGGCAAAGCCAAGCGCCACGCCGACCGGTTCGCGCAGGGTAATCTGCCGCACATCCGTCGACCGCGCCGGGATCACCCGACCATAGGCTCGCTTGGCCTCCTCGGCATACCAGTCGGTGGCGTCCGCGCAGAACCCTACCTCACCGCGCGCCTCATTCAGGGATTTGCCGTTCTCCGCGGTCAGGATTTGCGCGATCTCTTCCAACCGTTTGCGGATCAGGCTTGCCGCCCGCACAAGGACGGCATGGCGTTCCGCCGCCGTCGTCTCTCGCCACGCGGCAAAGGCCCGTGCCGAGGATTGCAAAGCACGGTCAAGATCAGCCGGCGCGGCATGGGCGAGGATGGCGATATCTTCTTCGGTTGCCGGGTTCACGACCGCGACGGTCGCACCCGTCGCGCCGGGGCCGTAGACGCCATCGATCAGCAAGGGAACAAGGGGGAGAGTCATTGAGCTTCCTTCAGGCTGTCCTGCGCCCACGAAGGACGTCGGAGATTTTTTCGGCGATCATGTAGGTGGGGGCGGAGAGATTTCCGGTCGTGATGCGGGGCATCACGCCCGGGCCGACAATGCGCAGCCCCTCAATGCCGTGCACGCGGCATTCGGCATCGACGACGCCCTCCTGCGGCCTGGCGGCCATGCGTGTTGCGCCGGAGGGGTGGTAGCTGGTCCCGACTGCCGATTTCACCCATGTCAGGATATCGCCGTCTGTCTGCATGTCGGCCGTCGGGTTCACCTCGGCGCCGCGAATGCCCTCCCATGCCGGCTGCGCAAAGAGATCGCGCGCAAGCCGCACGGCACGGATCATGTCCAACTGATCCTCGCGCTCTTGCAGGTGGTTGAAGACGATCTCGGGCGCGATGGCCGGATTGGCCGAGCGCAGGCGAATGTAGCCGCGCGAGAGCGGGCGGGAGAGGTCCATCCAGAGTTGGAAACCCGGGAAGACGACGACCTTGCCGTTCACGACGCGGCGCGCCAGCGGCAGGAACTCCAGTTGAAGGTTGGCATAGTCGGCGGCGTCATGGGTCTTCACGAAGGCCCCGGCCTCGAAGAAGTTCGATGCTCCAAGCCCGCGGCGGAACAAAAGCCATTCCAGACCCAGCCGCGCCTGTCCGATCAGGCCAAGTTGCGAGACAAGCGTATCTTCGCGCCGGGCCGAATACTGCAGGTTCACGCCAGGATGATTCTCGAGGTTTCGCCCGACGTGGGGTTGGTCCAGAACAACCGGAATGCCAAGCGCGCGCAGTTCATCGGCGGGGCCTACTCCGGACAACAGGAGCAGCTTGGCCACGCCGACGTTGGAGGCGGCAAGGATCACCTCCTTGCCCGCCACCAACCGCGTGCCATCCGACAAGAGCACGCCACAAGCCCGCATGCCCTCGAACAGGACTCGCACCACCTGCACCCCAGTCCTGAGTGCGAGATTCCTTCTGCCCAGCGCGGGACGAAGAAACGCCTGCGCCGCATTCCAGCGGCGGCCGTTCCCTACCGTGCATTGGGCGATGTGCATGCCCTCCTGATCGCCGGAATTGTGGTCAGCCGGGCGGGTATGGCCGGCCTGTTCGCCCGATCGCATGTAGACGTCAAACAAGGGATGTGCCGCCTTGGCGCGGGTCACTTTCAACGGGCCGCTGTCGCCGCGCGTGGCGCTGGCCCCTTCGGAGAAACTCTCCATCCGGCGAAAGCAGGGCAGGACATCCTTCCAGCCCCAGCCCGGCAGGCCCTGCGCCGCCCAGCCGTCGAAGTCGCGCGGGTTGCCCCGGTTGAAGATCATCGCATTGACCGAGGTCGATCCGCCAAGGACCCGTCCCCGCTTCTCGTCGATCATCTGTCCTGCCAGATAGGGTTCGGGCCCCGCCTGTTCGTTCCAACCCAGCCGCTTGTTCTGATAGACGAACGGAATCGCGGCGGGCATCGCAATGGTCAGCTTGCGGTCGGACCCGCCCGCCTCCAGCAGAAGGACCGAGGTTCCCGCATCCTCGGTCAGGCGCGCCGCCAGAACGCAGCCCGCAGCCCCCGCGCCGACGATGATGAAATCCGGTGTCGTCATGACGTCCCCCTTGTTGGCTCAGCCCGCCGGTTTCGCCAGTTCTAGGGCGCGCGCATGGGCCGCCGCCAGCGTTCCGGACAAAAGCCGCGGCAGGCCGGTTTCGGCCTCAAGCACCGAAAGACCGGCAAGAGTCGTGCCGCCCGGACTGCTGACCGCACGTTTCAGCCCCGCAGCCCCACGCGGATCTTCTGACAGCATCTTTGCGGAGCCGACAAAGGTCTGATGCACCAGCCGCTCCGCGAGGTCCCGTGGAAGACCCTGGCCGATTGCGGCAAGGATCATCTGCTCGGCGAACGCGAAGACAAAGCCGGGGCCACAGGCAAAAGCCGGATTGGCCCGTTCGAACAGATCCTCTCCGGCAACCCAATCAAACCTGCCAATTGCGTTGAACAGGGCCTCGATGACGGTGGTGGTGGACGCAGGCAACACGGCCGTGGTGCAACCGAGGCTCATACCTTGCCCCACCAGGGCGGGCAGGTTCGGCATCACCCGCACGACCGCCGAGGGAGCGAGATCCGCATTCAACCGATCAAGGCTGATCCCGGCCATGATCGAAACAATCGGAGAAGCGCGCATGAGCGACATGACCTCTGGCGCGAGGTCAGGAAAGGTCTGGGGCTTGACGCCAAGGATGGTCAGGTCCGGCGAAAGGCCGGTCAGTGCTGCCGGCTTGTCATGCAATTGCACCTCTGCGCCCGGTGGAAGCAGGCTGCGGGCGCGATCCGGGTCAGGATCCAAAGCAACGATCCTGACGCCTGGCATCTGACGCAGGGCGCCGCCAGCAATCGCCGCTCCCATGTTTCCGCAGCCGATGAAGAGAAGAGTGGTGTTGATGGCCATCGAGGCCCTCTCTGCTGAATCGTTCTTGTCGTCGCTGCATTTTGGTATACGATTTGTAGAATATGGATACAATAAGGGAGTTGAGCGAATGCCCCCCGAAGTGGATGTCGCTGTCATCGGAGCTGGAATCGCAGGGCTTGCCACCGCTTACTACCTTGCGCGGGAAGCCCCATCTTGCAGCATCGCGATGGTCGACGCGGGGGAGCCGATGGCCTTCACCTCGGCCCAATCGGGCAACAACTATCGCAACTGGTGGCCACAGCCTTTGATGGTCGGTTTCATGGATCGCTCGATCTCCCTGATGGAGCAGATCGCGCAGGATACCGGCAACCGGATCGCCCTGACCCGACGCGGCTATGTGCTGGCTTCGCGCGATGCCGATATCTCGATGCAGCATCGGCAACTCGTCGCGTCCCTTGATGGCCGGACTGCGAAGGATATCCGCATCCATGACCGGATCGAGGGTACCGGCTATCTGCCGCCGATCCGACCGGACTGGGACGGTGCGCCGGATGGCTTTGACTTCCTGACAGATCCCGCCTTGATCCGCCGGTCCTTTCCTTCGCTGGCCGACGACATCAGGTCGATCCTGCATGTCCGACGCGCTGGCGACGTCTCGGGGCAGCAGCTTGGCCAGGTGATGTTCGAGGACCTGCGTGCGCGCGGGGTCAATCTGGTGCGCGGCAAGGTGCGGGCAATCGACCAATGCCGTCGCTTCACTCTGACGCTTGAGGCAGCGGATGGCCGAAGCACCCTCGTTGCCGAGCGTCTGGTCAACGTCGCTGGTCCCTTCGCTGCCGAGGTTGCGGCGATGCTGGGTGTCAGCCTGCCCCTGGCCAACGTACTTCAGCAGAAAGTTGCCTTTCCCGACACCGCCCGCATCATACCGCGTGAACTGCCCTTCACCATCGACATGGACTCCCAGATGATCGACTGGACTGAAGAGGAGCGGGCCATCCTGCGCGCCGACCCCGAAGCCGCGCGCTTTGCCGGGATGATGCCGGGGGCAGTTCATTGCCGGCCCGAAGGTGGGGATGCCGGGAATTGGGTAAAGCTGGGATGGGCCTACAATATCGAGCCCACCGCTGCGGATTGGCACCCAACGCTCGATCCGCGCTTCCCCGAAATCGTGTTGCGCGGTGCGGCCCGGTTGCATCCGGCGCTCAAGGCCTACTATGGCAAGCTGCCGCGCCAGACGCACCATTACGGCGGCTGGTATACCAAGACGCTCGACAACTGGCCGCTGATCGGACCGATGGGTCCAGAGGGGGCATTCATGGTCTGCGGCCTGTCGGGCCATGGCACGATGGGCGCCTGCGCCGGCGGCGAACTTGTCGCCGCCTGGATGACAGGCGGCAATCTGCCGGACTGGGGGCAGGGCTTCTCGCTATCCAGGTTCAACGGGCAGGAACCGGGGCGAGTTGCCGAAGAGGGGCTGCTGTAACACCATGCCTGCCATCGCTACGCCAGAAGGATGACCGAGCCGCTGGTGCGCCGCGCCTCCATGTCGGCCTGCGCCTTGGCGGCATCCTTGAGGGCGTACTGCGTGATCCCGCCGGGGCGGATACTGCCATCGGCAAGGGCGGCGAAAAGGCGATATGCCGCCGCGACCTACTCTGCGCGGTCGGCCGTGTAGTGTACGATTGACGGGTGGGTGACGAGCAATGAAAGGAACCATCCAATGAGGATCGCCCTTCGGACGAACCATGCGGAACAGATCATTGCTGACAGGTATGCTGGTGCCAGCAAGCCGCTAACGAAAACGACCAGCGTGCGCTCTCCCCATGATGTTCAATCTTGGCTGGCAAACCCCAAACCCGAACGCGGTGATCTGGCCCGGAAATTCGCTGCGGTTCCCTTCTATCTGGAACTTGCGGGCCATTGCCCCGATGCTTTGCCCGACGATGCCTTCCCTGCGGTGTTCGATCTGGCTGACGGCCAGCAGCGATATCCGGACAAGGGACTGGTCAAGACGCTACTTGTTCAAGGACTCGTTGTGGGACGGACGGTCCATGACGAACTCATTTTTGAACTGACCGAAAGGGGCCGGGCGCAATTTCTTGGCCAAACAGCATAATCCAACCCTGCAGGGGGAAACTGATCGAAGTCGTCATCCGCTGGAGGTCATCACCGCTGCGGCGGCATGGGAGAAGTCGATGCGGCATAGGCATCCGTCCACCCTGCATTTGTGGTGTTGCAGCGCGCCATGGTTGGGTGGTCGAGGCTAAGGATATCGTGGCCGTCGATCTGCGGTGGGGTTTCGATCTGGCGTTCCCTGTGTCTACTCCGCTTCCAGACGACACCGTGCTCACCCCGGCCAGACCGCGTTTCGCGGCGCTGGCGGAAGCCTTCGGACGGTCTGCCGCCGACCACGACCGCTGGTTCAGCACGAGCCGCGCGACCTTCCGGCTTGTAGGTGTCGGCCGCTGCAGGCCAAAATACCCGATATCAGCAGAACGTATCCCGGGCGGGCAGGGGCTCAAATTCACGGCGGACCGGTTTGCGCTGCTGCCGCAAAAGCGGATGCGTGACGTGACCCGCTGGAAGGGAGTCGGCGGCGAAAGCGACGTTTTCCGCCGTTCGGCGGCTTCCCTCTTCGCGCCGTTTCGCGACTGCAACAGGTCATGCAGCAGCCCCCAGGGTCGACCTGCGGCCTGCAACGGGAATGGCGACGACAGCTGTTCCGCTTTTGTCCGGAAGATGGTGCAGCGCGCTTGAGGGGCAGTCATCTCGTCACCTGCAAGTAATGCGGGTAAGTAAAACGGGCTTTCCTCCACCTGTCGGGTTCAAGACAGGTCGCGCCGTTGTTCTGGGGTTGCGGATGTCCCGGGCTGGCGAGCATGCGCGGGGGCAGCAGGCGGCAGGGCGAAATCGGCTGTCTGGCGGATGGCACGCCGGGGTCTTTCGCCATCGATGAACCGGGATCCGGGGTGTCGTATCCTTGACCTCCCGTGCCGCGCTCAGGCCTGTGGCTCTTGCCTGCAGGCCCTATACTGGCCGGGCTCTGGCACCGGGAGGGGACGATCATGCATGTCGTATCGCTGCTTCGCACCGAGATGTTCAGCATCCGTCTTGGCGGCGCAACTGCGGCGCTGGCCGAGCTGTTTCCCGGCTGGAGCGAGCTTGACCGTTTCGGTCTGGTGATCGACGAGCCCCTGGGCGGGGTGGGTGCCAGCCATCTGCTGCAATGCGCGATGATGGCCTATTACGATGTGAAGCCCGCGCGAAGGACCAGCCGCGCCGTCTATCCCGAGATCTACGCCTTCCACATCGGCAAGAGCCACGGCGCCCATGCGCCCTACGACTTCTGGCCCGCCCGGCGTGAGGTGATTCTGCGCACCGACGACCATCGCGAGATACTGGACGCGATCAACGACCGCGGCATCACCCGCCTTGCAATCCCCGACCGGCCGCCCCGCGATGTTGTCCACCGCCCGAAGGAGGTGGAGGCCGCGCTAGACCGAATCGCTTCGGCCTTCGTCTACAGCGCGTCGGGCCGGCTGGCGGGCGGCGATGTCGAGATCGCGGGCACCGACAAGCGGACCGAGTTCAATGCCAACCAGGTGCTGCGCCCGGTCTCCGACATCCTTGCCCTGCGCCGCGCGCCCGGCGCCGTTTCGTCAAGCGGCATCCCGATCAAGGAGGCCGACGATGACTATGCCCGTTGGCTGGAGACCTGCGACACCGAGCTTCTGCCCGGAGACCGGCAGAACGCGCTGGAGGTTCGGCAGGCCCTGCGCTCTCCCGAAGGGCTGGTGACGGAAACCTGCCGCCGGGTGGAGGTCGGCGAGGCGCTGCAACGCCTCGCTTCTGCCGGGCTGTCCCGTCCCTCGGCCGCGGCGGGGTAACGGGGGCGACGCCACCGGCCTGGCCCGGATCTGACCCCGGATGAAGCGCCGGGCCCCGCCGCAGGCCCCACTGCGATACTTCTGCGGCGCAGATCATGGCCCGCTTGCCGTTCCTGCCTATGCTCGCAAACCCTCTGAAGGATGCATCCTGGCCGTCCATCTCGGGTGGCCAACCCGGCACCGACTGGCGCCAGGCCCCGGAAAATGCTGCGGCAGTTGCGCATCGCACCCCGGGGGGCAGGTCACAGCATCTGACGATTGCCCTGCGTGCCGGGCCTGCTGCCATGATCGCGCGCTCGGTGTTGCGCGGACAGGTCGGGGCGGGGTCGAGGCGGTTGGGGCATTGACCAGCGTCCCGGCATGCCGCGGCGCCCGCTCTCGATCCGGCCCGGGCGCTGCGGCATGGGCGAGCAATCGGAACCGGCGATCATGGTTTCGAGCGATCTATTCCTGTGCCAACAGCCAGTCGCAGAACTGCCGTATGGCGCGACGGGGATTGTTCCTGACGGTCAAGATATGGTGATGACGGCCGGTCAACAGCCGCTCCGGCAAGACCTGAACCAATCGCCCCTCGATCAATGCCCGGTCGATCAGCGGGCACCAGCCAAGCGCCAGGCCCTCGCCCGCCTCGGCGGCTTTCAGCGATACAAGCGAGTCGTTCACCTGCATCACGACCGGAAGCCGTTCGGTCCATTGCACGCCCTGCGACCGCAGCCATTCGGCCCAGCCGATCCGGAAGCGATGCGGGTCGACGTAGCTGATCAGCCGATGGCGGGGCAGATCGGCCAGGGCAACCGGGCCGAAGCGGCGCAAATAGTCCGGGCTGGCAACCGCCACGATCTGCTCCGGCCAGAATGCCCTTGCCTCCAGGCCGGGCCAGGGGCCGTCTCCAAGCCGAAGTTGCACGTCGATGCCATTGGCCATCAGGTCCGGGTCGCGGTCCAGGCAGCGCAGTTCGATCCTCAAGTCGGGCTGGCTGCCGCGCAGCACCGGCAGGCGCGGCAGCAGCCATTCCACGGCCAGCACCGTCGAACAACTGACCACAACCGTATCCTTCTGATCGGTGGCGCTTATGTCTTCCACGGTTTCGGCAATCGACAGGAATCCGCGCGATACGCTGCCGAACAGCCGCTCACCCTGGCTGGTCAGGGTCAGGGCCCGGCTCTCGCGCAGGAACAGCGGATGGCCCAGGGCGTCCTCAAGCTGTTTCACGCCGTGGCTGACGGCGGATTGCGTGATCGCCAGCTCGTCCGCCGCCTTGGAAAAGTTCAGGTGCCGGGCCGAGGCCTCGAACAGCATCAGGCCGTGCAGCGAGGGGATCGAGTGGCGAAGGCTGCGGCGCGGGTTCTTCATGGCTCCATGAATCTTATTGGCCTTTACCGAGGCTGCCCGAAATCGCACCGTCGCGGCAAGACCGCAGGTACTGGGAACCAACCGAAATGTCACATGATCCGTTGCTTCAGCCCTACCAGCTGAAGCATCTGAAGTTGCGCAACCGCATGATGTCGACCGCGCATGAACCGGGCTATACCGACGAGGGATTGCCGAAAGCGCGCTACCGTCTTTACCACGCGGAAAAGGCCCGGGGCGGCATAGCGATGACGATGATCGGCGGGTCCTCGGTGATCGACATCGACAGCCCGCAGGCCTTTGGCAACATCCAGTTGCACAAGGACGAATGCGTGCGTTGGCTGGGCGAACTGGCGGATGACGTGCATTCGCACGGCGCGGCGGTGATGATCCAGATGACGCATCTTGGCGCGCGGACGAACTGGAACAAGGCCGACTGGCTGCCGATGATCGCCCCCTCATCGATTCAGGAACCCGCCCACCGCGCCTTTCCCAAGGCGATGGAGGATTGGGATTTCGCCCGTGTCCTGAACGCCTATGCCGATGCGGCCGAGCGGGTGAAGGCCTCGGGCCTGGACGGGATCGAACTGGAAGCCGCCTCGCATCTGGTGGCAGAGTTCTTCTCGCCGGGCACCAACACACGCAGCGATGCCTATGGTGGCGGCCTGGAAAATCGTCTGCGCTTCCTGCGGGAGGTGATCGCCGCGATCCGGGGGCGGATCGGGGACGAGATGATCCTGGGCGTGCGCATGGTCTGCGATGAACAATGGCAGAAGGGCCTTGCGCGGAATGACGGCGTGGCGATGGCGCGGGCGCTGAAGGCGGATGGGGGCATCGATTTCATCAGCGTCATCCGTGGCCGGGTGGCGACGGATGAGGGCCTGTCCCGGGTCATCCCGAACATGGGCACGCCCTCGGCGCCACATCTGGAATTCGCCGGAGAAATCCGGTCGGACGTGCAGTTGCCGACCTTCCATGCCGCCCGGATCCAGGATGTGCCGACCGCGCGCTATGCCATCGAAAGCGGCAAGCTGGACATGGTGGCGATGACCCGCGCCCATATCGCCGAGCCCCATATCATGCGCAAGATTATGGCCGGGCAAGAGGCGCGCATCCGTCCCTGCGTCGGCATGGGATATTGCATCGATTCGATCTACACCGGCCAGGCCGTCTGCATCCACAATGCCGCGACAGGCCGCGAAGAAAGCCTGCCGCACGAGATTTCCCCGGCACCGCTGCGCAAGAAGGTCGTGGTGGTGGGCGCCGGTCCCGGCGGGCTGGAGGCCGCCCGCGTCGCGGCCGAGCGCGGTCACGAGGTCGTTGTCTTCGAGGCGGCAGCCAAGGCCGGCGGGCAGGTCCTGCTGACCGCGGCGTTGAAGCGGCGGCGCGAGATCCTTGGCATCGTCGACTGGCGCATGGCCGAATGCGAAAGGCTCGGCGTGACCTTCCGCTTCAACACCTGGGCCGAGGCGGAGGATGTTCTGGCCGAACAGCCGGATGCCGTGGTGATCGCGACCGGGGGCATGCCCAACCTCGACCTGCTTTCCTCGGGCCAGGACCTTGCGACCACAAGCTGGGATATCCTGTCCGGCGCGGTCGCCCCGGCGCGACAGGTTATCGTCATCGACAACAACGGCGGACATTCCGGCATGACCATCGCCGAATATGCCGCCGAGCGCGCCGAGGACATGGATCTGGTGACGCCGGAACGTATCCTTGCCCCCGACATCGGCTCGACCAGCTATCCCGCCTATATGCGCGCGCTGAGCGTGAACAATGTCAAGGTCATGATGAACCTGCGCATCGAGCGGCTGGAGCGGCGCGGCAACCGGGTCGCGGCGATCTTCAACGACGAATATGCCGGGCAGGAGCGCGTGAAGGAAGCGGACCAGGTGATCGTCGAATACGGTACCCTGCCGCTGGACGAGCTGTATTTCGCGCTGAAGGATGGCTCGGTCAACCGGGGCGAGGTGGATATCAAGGCGCTGATCAGCACCCGCCCGCAGGCCATTCGCACCAACCCGGCCGGATCATACCAGCTGTTCCGCATCGGCGATGCCGTTGCCAGCCGCAACATTCATGCGGCAATCCTGGACGCCTACCGCCTGATGATCGTGCTGTAGTGCAGGCGGCCGACCCGATCGCCGGTGCTGAAACTGGTCCGGTGCTCCGGACGCCGAACCTGGCGGGATCTCGGGAGCCATCTCGGGAGCCATCTCTGGCCCCGGCATTTCCCCGCCACTTGGTGGGAGGGATGTCCCGTCCGGTTTCGGTGCGGGTTCCGCCGATCCGGGCAGGCTCGCTCCGCGCGACCCGCCCCGGCATCGGATGCTCCGCGCCGCGGGGCGAACCGTTGGCCCATCCTTGTCATCAACAGGGAGGAAGACATCCCGATCTTTCGGGGTGTCGACGGCTGGCTGGCTGGCGCGCGCTTCACCCTCGTGCGGGAACCGGCCGGAAAAGCAGGATGGCCCGGTGGGATGGCCAATTGTCCGTTCTGCGGGGCGCGTCGATGCCGGGGCAAGCTTTACTTGCCGTTTGAAAGCGTTTCTTGCCGGACGTTCCCCTGGTCATGCGGAATATTGGCTTCGGCACGACGGGCAGGCCCTTTGCCCGGCTGGAGGAGGTCATGGCCGACATCGAGTGCAATTTCATTGATGGCGATGGGCGTCCACAGCTCGGTCAAGACCGCCAACACCTTTGCGGGGTGATCATGCTGGAACGGCAGCTTGCGGAGATCCTGGGGCCAAAGGGCTGGAGCCCGGCCGCCGATAGCGCGCCCTGGTCGCGGGACTGGCTGAATCGCTACGGCGAGCCGCCGCTGGGCGTCGCGCGGCCGATTTCGACCGCAGAGGTTGCGGCGGTGATGGCGGCGACGCACCGGGCCGGCGTTGCGGTCGTGCCGCAGGGCGGCAATACCGGGCTGTGCGGTGCGGCAGTCCTGGGCAGGGCGGGCGGCGTGATCCTGAACCTTTCGCGCATGGCGGGGATGGAACCGCCCGATCCGGCCGGGGACAGCGTCACGGTACAGGCCGGACTGGTCCTCGCCCGGCTGCACGAGGCGCTGGATGGCACCGATCTGATGTTTCCGATGCACCTTGGGGCCGAGGGCAGTGCGCAGATCGGCGGGTTGATCGGCACCAATGCGGGGGGATCGCAGGCATTCCGCTACGGGATGATGCAGGATCTTGTGTTGGGGCTGGAGGTGGTCCTGCCCGATGGCACGGTCTGGAACGGCCTGCGCGGCGTGCAGAAAGACAATGCCGGCTATCAGCTGCGCAAGCTGTTCTGCGGGGCCGAGGGCACGCTCGGCGTCGTCACCCACGCCGTGTTGCGCCTGCATCCCGCGCCGCGCCAGCGGGCGACCGCGCTTCTGGCGCTGCCGTCCTTCGATGCGGCGGTCCAATATGGCAGGCTGGTCCGCGCCGAGGCCGGAGAATTCCTGCAGGCGATGGAATTCTTCTCTGAAACCGGGCTGGCGCTGGCGTTGAACCATGTCCCGGCCCTGACCTGGCCGCTGCAAAGCCGCGGGATAGCCTATCTTCTGCTGGAACTGGGCGCAGGCTCGCCCCTTGTGCCCCTGGCCGACATCATGACGGCGCTGCTGGAGCAGGGGATGGCGCAGGGCATGATCGCCGACGGGGCGCTGGCCGCCTCGGGGGCGCAGAGGGCGGCCTTCTGGCGCCTGCGCGAGGAGCAGCCCGAGGGGCAGCGGCTCGAGGGGCCGCAACTGAAGCATGACATCTCGGTACCGCCGGCCCGCATCGCCGATTTCATCGCCCAGGGGAATGATCTGTGCAACGGGATCATTCCCGGCGTCAGAATCAATCCTTTCGGTCATTTGGCCGACGGAAACATCCATTACAACCTGACGCCACCCGTCGGGCAGCGCGACTTTGCCGGCCATGACGCGGCGCTGGGGTCGGCGCTGGCAGAGCTTGCCACCGGGATGGGCGGCAGTTTTGCCGCGGAACATGGGCTTGGGCGGTCGAAGATCGCACTTGCCGATGCCCTGCGCCCGAAGGTCGAGCGCGGGCTCAATCGACGCATCAAGACGGCATTCGATCCGGCGGATCTGCTCAACCCCGGGGTCATTCTTGCCGATACTGACAAGTAAAAATTGCCGATCTAATGAATTTCTTGATTTTTGCCCATGCCGCAAGCCGGCAAGAATGACGTGAAACAGAGACTGGATGTGAAGATGCGGAACGGCGGTCGGCTATTGGTGGAAAGCCTTGTGTCGCTTGGTGCGACCAAGGCGTTCGGCGTGCCCGGAGAAAGCTATCTCGCGGTGCTAGACGCGCTCCATGACACCCGGGGTCGGTTCGATTTCGTCTTGTGCCGGAACGAGGGGGGCGCGGCCTTCATGGCGGCGGCCTGGGGCAAGCTGATGGGGCAGCCCGGGCTGTGCTTTGTCACGCGCGGGCCCGGCGTCACCAATGCCTCGATCGGGGTGCATACCGCGATGCAGGATTCGGCGCCGATGATCCTCTTTGTCGGCCAGGTCGGCACCGATATGAAGGGCCGCGAGGCATTTCAGGAAATCGACTACCGCGCCGTCTTCGGCACGATGGCGAAATGGACGGTCGAGATCGACGATGCCGACCGCATCCCGGAAATCCTTGCCCGCGCCTGGACCACGGCCGTCACCGGGCGCCCGGGTCCGGTGGTGATCGCGCTGCCCGAGGACATGCTGACCGACCTGACCGCGGCCGCACCGCTGACCGGCCCGGCGCCGATTGCCGAACCTGCCCCGGAAGCGGGGGCGCTGGATCAGGCGCTTGTGCTTCTGGCGGCGGCGCAGCGCCCGTTGATCCTGCTGGGCGGCTGCAACTGGACCGGGGCCGGCCGGGCCGCGCTGCAGGACTTTGCCGAGACCAGCGACATCCCGGTCGTGGCGGCCTTCCGCTATCAGGACCAGTTCGACAACTTCTCGCCCGTCTATGCCGGCGAGGCAGGGGTAGGCATGCCCGCCCATGTGAAGGCGCTGGTCCGGGATGCCGATGTCATCCTTGCGATCAACATCCGCTTCGGCGAGATGACGACCGACGGCTATACCCTGCTGACCGTGCCGGTTCCGGTGCAAAAACTGCTTCACGTCCATGCCTCGGATCGCGAACTCGGCAAGATCTATCAACCCAGGCTTGGCATTCAGGCCGGGCCGAACGCCTTTGCCGCGGCGCTGCGCCCGGTCAAGGGCGGGTGGGCCGATTGGCGAGCCAGGGCGCGGGCGGCCTGGGAGGCGGGGTTCAACCTGCCGCCGCAGCCCTCTCCCGTCGATATGGGGCTGGCCACCGCCCATATCCGAGAGGTTCTGCCCGAGGATGCCATCTTGACCAATGGCGCGGGCAATTTCACCGTCTGGCCGAACAAGTTCTACAAGTTCGGCCCCAGGGCGCGGCTTCTGGCGCCGCAATCCGGCGCAATGGGCTACGGCGTTCCGGCGGCGGTGGCGGCCAAGGTGGCCTATCCTGACCGCACGGTTGTCTGCTTCGCCGGCGATGGCGATTTCCAGATGAACTGCCAGGAGCTTGGCACGGCGATGCAGGCCGGCGCGCAGCCCATCATCCTGATTCTGAACAACGGCATCTACGGCACGATCCGCGCCCATCAGGAACGCAACTATCCGGCCCGGGTCTCTGGCACCACGCTGGAGAACCCCGATTTCGTGATGCTGGCACGATCCTACGGCTTTCAGGCCGAGCGGGTGGAGCGGACCGAGGATTTCCCGGCGGCCTTTGCCCGCGCCCGTGCCTCGCGTACGGGGGCAGTGCTGGAACTGCTGGTCTCGCCCGAGGCGCTGACCCCCCGCCAGACCCTTTCCCAGATGCGTGAGGCCGCGCTGGCGGCGAAGGACAAGCAATGACCGCGCAGATCAGACTGGGTGCCGACATTGGCGGCACCTTCACCGATATCGCACTGGAAGCCGAAGGTGCGCTGTTCTCCACCAAGGTTCTGACCAACTATGCCGCGCCGGAACAGGCCATCCTGGATGGAATGGACATCGTGCTGTCGCAGGCCGGCTTGGGCTATGCCGATCTGGATATCCTGATCCACGGCACGACGCTGGCCACCAACGCCCTGATCGAGCGGCGCGGCGCACGCACGGCCTTTGTCACCACCGAGGGCTTTCGCGACGTGATCGAGATGCGGACGGAAAGCCGTTTCGACCAGCATGACCTGAACCTGCTGCTGCCGACGCCGCTGGTCCCGCGCGAGGATCGCTTCGCGGTTGCCGGGCGGATCGACGCGCGGGGGCAGGAACTGCAGCCGCTGGACGAAGCTGCCCTGCAGGCCCTTGCCGGGCGGATCGCGGCGGGCGGCTATGCCGCAGTTGCCATCGGGTTCATCCATTCCTACCTCAATCCCGCGCATGAACAGCGGGCGCGCCAGATCATCGCGGCCAAGGTGGGGCTGCCGATTTCGATTTCGTCCGAAGTCTCGCCGCAGATGCGCGAGTTCGAGCGGTTCAACACTGTCTGCGCCAATGCCTATGTGCGCCCCCGGATGGCCGATTACCTTGGCCGGCTGCAGACCCGGCTGCAGGAAAAGGGCGCAGGCTGCCCGGTCTTCATGATCCATTCCGGCGGCGGGCTGATCTCGGTTGAAACCGCATCCGAATTCCCGGTGCGGCTGATCGAAAGCGGCCCGGCGGGCGGGGCGATCTTTGCCGCCGACGTGGCGCAGCGCTTCGGGCTGGACAAGGTGGTCAGCTATGACATGGGCGGGACCACGGCGAAGATCTGCCTGATCGAGGATTTCTCGCCCAAAACCGCCCGCAGTTTCGAAGTGGCGCGCACCACGCGCTTCGCCAAGGGGTCGGGGATGCCAATCTCCATTCCGGTGATCGAAATGATCGAGATCGGTGCCGGCGGTGGCTCCATTGCCTGGGTTGATGCCATGGGGCGCATCCAGACCGGGCCGGAAAGCGCGGGTTCGGAACCTGGCCCCGCCTGCTACCAGCGCGGCGGCGAACGGCCCGCGATCACCGATGCCGATCTGGTTCTGGGCAAGCTTGACGCCGAGAATTTCGCCGGCGGCGCGATAAGGCTGTCGACCGGCAAGGCACAAGCCGCCATCGCGCGCGACGTGGGCGAGCGGTTGTCACTGGCGCCGCAGGCCGCCGCCTTCGGCATCTGCGAGGTGGTGGACGAGAACATGGCCAATGCCGCCCGCGTCCATGCGGTGGAAAACGGCAAGAACATCTCGGAAAACCTGATGGTGGCCTTTGGCGGCGCCGCCCCGCTGCATGCTGCGCGGCTTTGCGAGAAGCTGGGCATCGACCGCTGCCTGATCCCGCCGGGGGCGGGGGTCGGCTCGGCCATCGGCTTTCTCAAGGCGCCTTTTGGTTATGAGGCCCTGGCCTCGCGCATCATCGGCCTGTCCACTTTCGACCCGCAGGCGGTGAATGCGCTGGTCGAAGACCTGAAGGTCACGGCCGAAGGTTTCGTCCGCCAGGGCGCGGCGGGCCGCATCCTTTGCGAGATCACGGCCTTCATGCGCTATCGCGGGCAGGGCTGGGAGATCCCGGTGCCGCTGCCGGTGCGGCCGTTTACCGCCGGGGATGCCGGGCTGATCCGCCAAAGCTTCCTTGACGCCTATGCCCGGTTCTTCGGTCGCGCCATCGACGGGCTGTCGGGGTTGGAAATCGAGATCGTCACGCTTTCGGTCAAGGCATCGGATGAACGCCCGGCACCCGAATCCGTCAGCCTGACGCCCGGGAGCAGGACGATCATGCCACCGCAGATGCGCGAGGTCTTCGACCCCTCCGCCACCCGGATGCTGCCCACCGGCATCATCGCGCGCGACAGTCTGCGACCCGGCGACCGGGTTTCCGGCCCGGTGGTGGTGGTGGAACGCGAAACCTCGACCGTGGCCACCGCTCCCTTCGACGTTGTGATGCAATCCGACGGCTCGCTGCTGCTTTTGCGCAAGGACATCGCCCGATGACGGACCAGACCCGAGAAATCCACATGCAGGTGATGTGGAACCGCCTGATTTCCGTCGTGGAGGAACAGGCGATGACGCTGCTGCGCACGGCGTTTTCGACTTCCGTGCGCGAGGCGGGCGATCTGTCGGCAGGTGTCTTCGACCCAGAGGGCCGGATGCTGGCACAGGCCATCACCGGCACGCCGGGGCACGTCAACACCATGGCCGAGGCGGTGCTGCATTTCATCGACGAGATCGGCCGCGAGAACATGTTCCCCGGCGATACCTATGTGACCAACGACCCCTGGAAGGGCACCGGCCACCTGCATGACATCACCATGGTCTCGCCCAGCTTCAAGGGCGACCGGCTGGTCGGCTTCTTTGCCTGCACCGCCCATGTCGTCGATGTGGGCGGGCGCGGTTTCGGGGCCGATGGCAAGTCTGTCTATGAGGAAGGCATCCAGATCCCGATCATGAAATTCGCCGAGCGCGGTGTGGTGAACGCCGATCTGGTGCGGCTTTTGCGGGCGAATGTGCGCGAGTCCAATCAGGTGGTTGGCGATTTCTATTCGCTGGCTGCCTGCAACGACGTAGGCCACAACCGCCTGATCGCCATGATGGAGGAAATTGGCCTCGACACGCTGGACGATCTGGGTGACTTCATCTTCACCCGGACCCGCGCCGCCACCCTGGAGCGGATCGCCGGCCTGCCGCGGGGAGGCTGGACCAACACGCTGATGACCGACGGCTATGACCGGCCGGTCAGGCTGGTCGCGACGGTGGAAACCCGCGACGGTACGGTGAACGTGGACTTTACCGGCTCCGATCCGCAAAGCCGCTATGGCATCAACGTGCCGATCATCTATACCAAGGCCTATGCCTGCTATGCGATGAAATGCGTGGTGGCGCCGGACATCCCGAACAACTGGGCCTCGCTGGAGCCGTTCACCGTCTCCTCGCCGGTCAATATCCTGAATGCCGAACGCCCGGCCCCGGTCAGCCTGCGCCATGTCTTCGGCCATCTGGTGCCCGATCTGGTGCTGGGCGCTCTGGCGCAGGCATTGCCGGGCAGGATTCTGGCCGAGGGTTCGGGGGCGCTGTGGAACATCCACATGTCGGTGCGCCCGCTGGCGCAGCAAAGCGGGCAGCGAGCAGAGATCCTGATGTTCAACTCGGGCGGCATGGGCGCGCGGCCGGGGCTGGACGGGCTTTCCGCCACCGCCTTCCCCTCGGGCGTGATGACCATGCCGATCGAGGCCACCGAGCACACCGGCCCGGTGGTGATCTGGCGCAAGGAGTTGCGGCCGGATTCGGGTGGCGATGGCGAATATCGCGGGGGTCTGGGTCAGGTGATCGAGATCGAACCCGCACCGGGGCATGAATTCGACTTTTCGGCGATGTTTGACCGCATCGGCTATGCGCCGCGTGGGCGCGAGGGCGGCAAGGATGGTGCGCCCGGCCTGGCCGCGCTGGACGATGGGACCAGATTGAAGCCCAAGGGCTGGCAGCATGTGCCCGCCGGGCGGCGGCTGGTATTGCATCTGCCCGGCGGTGGCGGTTACGGCGATCCGGCGCGGCGGGACGCGATGGCGCGGGCGGAGGATCTCTTGAAAGGCTACGTCACCGGAGGCGAGAAATGAGCTATGTCGCAACCCGCCTCGCCGAGGTGAAGCCCTCTGCCTCGATGGCCGCCAGCATGGCGGCCAAGGCGCTGCGCGCGACCGGGGTGGATGTGATCGACCTTGGCCTGGGCGAGCCGGACTTTCCGACGCCGCCGCATGTGGCCGAGGCCGCCCATGCCGCCGCCCTGCGGGGGGAAACGCTTTATACTGCGGCGGCGGGAACCCCGGCGCTGCGCGCGGCGGTGGCCGACAAGTTTCGCCGCGAGAATGGCCTGGACTGTGGGCCGGATGACATCGTGGTGGCGAACGGCGCCAAGCAGATCATCTTCAACGCCCTGATGGCGACATTGAACGATGGCGACGAGGCGATCCTGCCCGCGCCCTATTTCGTCAGCTACCCCGAGATGGTGAAGCTGTTGGGCGGCGTGCCGGTGATGCCGGTCTGCGGCGCGGAACATGGCTTCCGCCTGACGCCCGCGGTGCTGGAGGCCGCGATCACCCCCCGCACGAAATGGTTGTTTCTGAACATGCCGGGCAATCCGTCGGGTGCGGTCTATTCCGAGGCCGAACTGCGGGCGCTTGGTGCGGTGCTGGCCAGGCACCCGCAGGTGCTGATCCTCTCCGACGAGATCTATGAGCACATCATCTTCGACGGGCGGCAGTTCGTCTCCTTCGGGCAGGCCTGCCCGGAGTTGAAGGACCGCAGCCTGATCGTGAACGGCGTTGCCAAGGCCTATGCGATGACCGGCTGGCGGGTGGGCTATGCCACGGGCCCGGCGCCACTGCTGAAAGCCATGAACACCGTGCAAAGCCAGTCCGTCACCTCGGTCGCGGCCCCGATGCAGGCCGCCGCACTGGCCGCCCTGACCGGCCCGCAGGAGTGCATCGCGCAGTTCCGCGAAGCCTTCCAGCGCCGTCGCGACCTGGTGGTGGCGGGCATCGCCAAGATCCCCGGCCTTACCCTGTCGCCACCCGAAGGTGCCTTCTATGCCTATATCGGCTGTGCGGGCCTGATCGGCCGGGTCACGCCCGCGGGCAAGTCCCTGGATACCGATGGCGATGTCTCGGGCTACCTGCTCGGCCACGCCCATGTCGGCTCGGTCCCCGGGGCAGCCTATGGCGTGTCGCCCTTCTTCCGGATTTCCACCGCCACCTCCGACGCAGTGCTGACCGAGGCCACCGGCCGCATCGCCCGCGCCGTAGCCGATCTGAGAGAGCCCGCATGACCCCGCGCTACGACACGATCCTGATCACCGGCGCCGCTGGCCGTCTGGGCACCGAATTGCGCCCTGCGCTGGCGCCGTTGGCCCGCAGGTTGCGCCTGGCCAGCCGCGACGGCATTGCCGATCTGGCGCCGAACGAGGAGTCGGTAGCCTTTGATCTGGCCGATCAAGAGGCTGTGCTGGCGGCCTGTGCCGGTGTCGACGCCATCGTGCATTTCGGTGGCGTGCCGCTGGAACGGCCCTGGCAGGACATTCTCGATTCCAACATACGTGGCAGCTATCACATCTATGAAGCGGCGCGGAAACACGGGGTCAAGCGCGTGGTCTACGCCAGTTCGGTCCATGCGATCGGCTATCACCGGCTGGAAGACCATATCGACACCAATGCGCCGCATCGCCCCGACGGGCTTTACGGTTTGTCGAAGTGCTTTGTCGAGGATCTTGGGCGGCTCTACTGGGACAAGTTCGGCATCGAAACCGTGGCGCTTCGCATCTTCAGCTCGTTCCCGGAACCGGCGGACCGGCGGATGCTGTGGTCCTGGCTGTCGTTTCAGGATTGCAACCGGCTGACCGCGGCGGCGCTGACTGCGCCGCGCGTGGGGTTCACGGTGTCCTTCGGCCTGTCGGACAATGCGGTGAAGCCGGTGGACAACCGGCTGGCCGATCACCTCGGCTATCGGCCGCAGGACAATACCGAGGCGTTCCGCACCACGGTGGAAGCGAAATTCCCCCCGCCCGACCCCAAGGCCCCGGCCGTACAGCATCTGGGCGGCTGGTTCGTGGATCTGGGCCACCCTGACGATGAGGCCGGGACGTGAAAGACGCCTATGACGTGGTGATCGTTGGCGGTGCCGTGATCGGGTCGTCCGTCGCCTATTTCCTGACCGCCAACCCCGATTTCACCGGCTCTGTCCTGGTGGTGGAACGCGACCCGAGCTACCAGCGCGCCGCGACCTCGCTGTCCTCCTCGTCGATCCGCACGCAGTTTTCCAATCCGATCAATGTGAAGATCAGCCAGTTCGGCTCTGACTTCATTCGGAACTTCGCCGCTACGATGCAGGTGCGCGGCGAGGCGCCGCCGGATCTGAACTTCCACCCCGGTGGCTATCTGTTCCTGGCGAATACGCCGGAACAGGAACAGGTTCTGCGCGAGAACCATGAAGTGCAGCGCGCCTGTGGGGCGGATGTGGTGCTGTGGGATCAGGAACAACTGGCCCGCGCCTTCCCGCATCTGCGGGTGGATGACATCCGGCTCGCCTCCTACGGCCAGTCGGGCGAGGGATGGTTCAACAACACCGGGCTGATGTATGGCTTCAAGGCCAAGGCGCGCGAACAGGGTGCGGAATATGTGACGGACGAGGTGGTGGCGATCGGCCGCGAGGGCGCCCGCGTCACCTCGGTCACGCTGAAATCCGGCGCGGTGGTCAAGGCGGGGATCGTGGTCAACGCCTCCGGCCCCCGTGCGGCGCTGACGGCGCGGATGGCGAATCTCGACGTGCCGGTGGAGCCGCGAAAGCGCACGCTCTTTGTCTTTGATTGCGCAAGAACCCCGGAAGGCAGCGCCAGCGTCAATCAGGGTCGCCTGCCGCTGATGATCGACCCTTCGGGGGTGTTCTGCCGGCCGGAGGGGCGGTTCTTCCTGTCCGGTGCGGCGCCGGTCGAAGATCCCGCCGTCGACTGGGACGATTTCGAGCCGCGCTATGAGGAATTCGAAGACATCATCTGGCCCGCTCTCGCCGAACGCTCCGCCGGATTCGAGGCGATCAAGGTCGTCAACCAATGGGCGGGGCATTACGATTTCAACACCCTCGACCACAACCTGATCGTGGGGCCACATCCGGACGTGCGGAATTTCCTTTACGCCAACGGCTATTCGGGCCACGGCCTGCAGCAGGGCCCCGCGGCGGGGCGGGCGGTGTCGGAACTGGTCACTTATGGTGCATTCCGCACGCTCGACTTGACCGAAGTGGGCTATGACCGCATCGTGCAGAATCGTCCCTTCCTCGAAAAGGCCGTGATCTGAGCCTGCACGGGACATAACTGTCGCGGAGCAGACGATGATCGACCAAACCTCGCGGCTGCCGCCCCTGAACGCGCTGCGGGTCTTTCATGTCGTCGTCCGGCACAAGTCCTTTCGTGCGGCTGCCGAAGAGCTGAGCGTGACGCCGCAGGCCGTCAGCCAGCAGATCAAGCTGCTGGAGGATTCGCTGGGGGTTGAGCTTTTCGAGCGCAAGGGGCGGGCGATCGAGCCAAACGAACATGCCATCCTTCTGGCCCATTTCGTTCAGGCCGCCTTCGATGAACTTACCGAAGGGGTCCGGCGCATCGCCAAGTCGAACATCCGCAACCGGGTGAACGTGAACGCCAGCCCCTATTTTGCCACGCGCTATCTGCTGGATCGCGTTGCGCATTTTCGTACCGCAGTGCCCGAGGTCGACCTGCGCCTGACCACGATGGTCGACTTGCCGGACTTCGTGGCCGATGATGTCGATGTGGCGATCCAATGGGGCTACGGGACCTGGAAGGGCTTTGAAAGCACGCCTCTCCTGCGCGACTACAAGGTGATCTGCTGCACGCCGGATCTGGCGCGGCAGATTTCGGGGCCGCAGGACTTGGCGTCTCTGCCGCTGCTGCATCCCGTGCTTGCGCCGGAGCTGTGGCCGAACATCCTGCGCCATCTTGGCGTGACGACGCATGCCAACCAGCGCGACATCCGCCTCCAGGACGCGGCTACAATGCGCCGGGGCACGCTGGCCAGCCTGGGCATCGGCCTGATCTCGACCATCGATGCGGTCGAGGATCTGAAGCTGGGCAAGCTGGTGGCACCTTTCGGAACTGAAGTCATGCAGGGCATGGCGCAGGCCGATGTCCCGGGCTTCTACATGATCTTGCCGAAATCTCACAAGCGCATGAAGACCATAGCCGCGTTCTGTCGCTGGATCGAGGCCGAAAACTGGACCTCGCCCCCCGACTGAGGCGACGGTCCACGGATCAAAGAGACAAGTAAAAATTGTCGTTTCCATGTTTTTCTTGTTTTCGCCGCCGAAGGCTATCGATCACGATGTTCCCCTGAAGGGGATGCGCCATGCAAGCAATCGTGACGGGTGCGACAAGCGGTATCGGACGAGCCGTCGCATTGGCACTGAAGGCGACGGGATATGAGGTGGTGGCCTTTGGCCGCCGGCCGGAGGCGCTGGCCGAACTGCAGGCGCTGGGCCTGCAGACCCGTGCCGTCGACCTTGCCGACCGGGCGGCCCTGGCGTCGGCGCTGGCCGGGCTGGAGCCGGATGTCCTGGTGAACAACGCTGGCATGATGCCGCGCATGGCGCCGTTCTGCGATCTGGACGGGGAGGAGATCGACCGAGCTGTCGCCGTGAACTTCGGCTCCGTCCTGGCGATGACGCGGGCGGTGGCACCGGGGATGCGCAGCCGGGGCCGGGGGCACATCTTCTTTACCGGCTCGACCGCCGGGCATGCGCCCTTTGCCAATCTGGCGGTCTATTGTGCGACGAAGGCGGCGGTCGGCGGCTTTGCCCAGGCATTGCGGCTGGACCTGGCGCCGCATGCCGTCCGGGTGACAGAGATTGTCGCCGGCCGGGTCGAGACCGGGCTCTACAAGGATCTGCTGTCGGACGAGGCACGGGCGGCGATGTATGCCAATGCCTCCGCCGTCCAGCCGGAGGACGTGGCAGCGATGGTCACGGCGGTGCTGGCCCTGCCGACCGCCGTCGACGTGGCGCGCTTCGACATCCTGCCCACCCACCAGGCGACGGCAACTGGCGCCCAGAAAAAGGACAATTGAGATGGACGGACTGAACGTCGTGATCGTCGGCGGCGGGGCGGGGCTTGGTGCGCTGCTGGCCGAGATGGCGGTTGAACAGGGCGCGGCGGGCGTCGGCATCATCGACCTGAACCCCGAGGCGGCAGAGGCAGCCCTTGCACCGGCCCGCAAGGCCGGGCTCAAGACGGCCTTTGCCGTCTGCGACATCCGTACCGCCGAAGCCGCCCATGCCGCCTTCGCCAAGGTGGCGGCAGCATTGGGCCGGGTCGACACGCTGGTCAATTCCGCGGCGATCTATCCGCGCAAGCCGATCCTTGAAATTCTGGATGCCGACTGGGACGCCTCGAATGCGATCAACGTCAAGGGCACCTATCACATGATGGTCGCCGCCATCCGCCAGATGCAGGCGCAAGAGCCCAAGGGTCATGTGCGGGGCCGGATCGTCAACATCACCTCGGTCGACGCTTTCAAAGCCCATCCGCAGAACGCCCATTACGCGGCGACCAAGGCGGCGGTGGTCAGCCTGACGAAAAGCATGGCGCATCACGTCGCGCCCGACGGTATCCTGGTGAATTCGGTCGCGCCCGCGGGCATGGCCACGGAAAAGGCCCGTACCTCGGGCTTCCTGGAGGAACTGGCCAAGGCCAGCCCATTGGGACGCGGGGGCGAACCGCGCGAGATGGCGGAATGGGTGTTGATGGCCGGTGGGCCGAAGAACACCTATATGACCGGGGAAAATATAATTGTTTCAGGTGGTTACATTTACGCATGACTCCCGTGGGACAGAGGGACGCCCCGTGGCTGACACCGCAGGCGGCGCTGTTGCCTGGCTGGGTCGCCTTGATCTTTGCGGGCATGTGAAAGGAACACGATGAACGAGACGTCCGCCACAGACATCCGCCCGCTGGTCCTTGTCGAGGGCCTGCGGAAATCCTTCGGGTCGCATGAAGTGCTGAAAGGCATCGATCTTTCCGTCCAGCGCGGAGAGATCGTCGCGATCATCGGGCCCAGCGGATCGGGGAAAAGCACGCTCCTGCGCTGCGTCAACCAGCTTGAAACCCATACGGCCGGTACGGTGACGGTGGCGGGTGTCACCATCGGGCCGGACAGTGCCTCGCATGACCGCGAGTTGCAGAAGCTGCGCCGCAACGTCGGGATGGTTTTCCAGAGCTTCAATCTGTTTCCGCATCTGAATGTCCTGCGCAATGTCAGCATTGCGCAGCAACGTGTTCTGGGCCGCAGCCAGGCCGAGGCCGACGAACGTTCGATGCAGCTTCTGACCCGGGTCGGTCTGGCGGACAAGGCGAAGCAATATCCGGCACGCTGCTCGGGCGGCCAGCAGCAGCGCATCGCCATCGCGCGGGCGCTGGCACTTGACCCGCAGATCATGCTCTTCGACGAGCCGACCTCGGCGCTCGATCCCGAACTGGGGCTGGAGGTTCTGGCCGTGATGCGCGAACTTGCAGAGGGCGGCATGACGATGATCGTCGTCACCCATGAAATGCACTTCGCCGAGGACGTCTCGAACCGCGTCTTGATCATGGCCGATGGCGAGATCATCGAGCAGGGTCCCTCGCGCGAGGTGATGCAGAAGCCGCAGACCGAACGCGCGCGCCAGTTCCTCAGCGCCGTGAGGGATCGCTGATGCTCGATATCCTGGGCAATCTCGTCACTGGCGTGCCGATGACCTTGTTCCTGACGTTCGGGGCCTTGCTGGTTGGCGTGATCCTGGGGATACCGATCTGCATGGCGCGCCGGTCGCACCATCCGGTGCTGAGCAACCTCGCAGCTGCGGTGATCGTCGCCATCCGATCGATCCCGCCGCTGGTCTGGCTGTTCCTGATCTATTTCGGCCTTGGCAGCGGCATCCTCCGGCTAAGTCCCCTGGTTGCAGCGCTGGGCGGGCTGGGCCTGATCACGGCGGTCAACATGGCGGAAATCTACCGCGGGTCACTCGCCGCGATCCACGCCGGCCAATGGGAGGCCAGCCAGGCGCTGGGGCTGCCGCGTTGGTCGCGTCTGGTCGAGATCATCGGGCCGCAAGTCGCCCGCATCTCGCTGCCCGCCGTGGCGACCTATGCGATTGGTCTTCTGAAGGATACCGCCGTTGCCTCGATCATCGGCGTCCCCGAACTGGCGTTCAAGGGTACCTACCTGTCGCAGCAGACCTTCAAGGGGCTCGAAATCTTCGCCGCCGTTGGCTTCCTCTACATCGCCATGAGCCTGCCCATCGCCTGGGTCTCACGCCTGGTCGATGCCCGTATCCGCCAAAGGGTAGCACAATGAGTGAAATTCTGGGACTTTGGCTGGAATGGCTGCCGCGTCTGCTGGGTGGTCTGTGGCTCGGCTGCAAGGTTGCGGGGTTGAGCCTGATCCTTGGAATTCCTCTCGGGCTGGTCCTGGCCCTGACGGTTCAGGCAAAGTCGACCGTGCTGCGCGCCGCGACCCTGGTTGTGGTCGAGATCGGACGCGGCACGCCGGCCCTGGTCCTGCTGCAGCTGGCCTATTTCGGATTGCCGAGTGCGGGTCTTACCCTTTCGGCCATGGCGGCCTCGGTCCTGGCGCTTGCGGTCTGCGCGGCCGCCTATACCAGCGAGATCATCCGCGGCGGATTGGAGGCGGTCGCCGCCGGCCAGAAGGAAGCGGCCGATGCCCTGGGCATGAGCCGTCTCGACAAGCTGCGCTTCATCGTCCTGCCGCAGGGCCTTGCCGTGGCGCTTCCCCCGCTGCTGGGGTTTTCCATCACCATCCTGCAGGGCACATCGCTCTGCTTTGCCATCACCTTGCCGGAACTGATCAGCCAGGCCTATGCGATCGGTGCCAGCACCTTCCGCTATCTGCCCGCTCTTGTGCTGGCAAGCCTGCTTTACGCAGCGATCTGCATTCCCGCGTCCATGCTCGTGGGGGTGCTTGAACGGCGCCTCGGCGCGCATCACCGCGCATAAGACCCGTTTGCCCGACCGTTGGTCGGCCAAGCGAAACCGACAGACCACGACAGCCAACAAGAGGAAGACAAGAGATGAAGATCAAACCGCTCGGCGCTGCGATGGCGCTGGTTCTCGCTTCTGGCGCGGCTTTTGCCCAGGATTGCACCCCCGCCCACCAGTTTCCCACCGTGACTCCCGGTGCTCTGACGGTCGGCACCTACGAGTTGCTGCCCTTCATCAGCACGAAGGATGGCGGCTTCTCGGGCACCGACGCCGAGATCATCAAGGAAATCGCCAAGATGGAATGCCTTGAGATCAAGACGGTTGCGCTTGATCCCGCGGCGCTGATCCAGGCCGTGGTGGCCGGTCAGATCGACATGACGGTAGGCAACTGGTACCGCACGGCGGCAAGGGCCGAAGTGGTGAACCTGTCGGGGCCGCTCTACCTCGACCAGATGGGTATCATTTCCAAGGATGGCTTTACCAAGGTCGCCGAAGCCGAGGGCAAGAAGGTGGGGACCGTGCAGGGCTATCTCTGGAGCGACCATGTCAAGACGGTCTTCGGGGATGATGCGACGCTCTATCCGACCACGGTCGGCATGGCGCAGGATCTCGCGGCCGGTCGTCTCGAGGTGGGCTTCGAAAGCTATACCGTGGTGAAGGAAGCGCAGAAATCCGGCGCTTATGACGGCTATCAGGTCCTGGTGGTCGAGAGCGACGAGCGTATCCCCGCGACCGTCGAGCCCGGCCAGTCGACCTTCCCGCACACCAAGGGCAATGATGCGATGACCACGGCGCTGGACGAGGATATCGCCGCGCTGCGCGCGTCCGGCCGCCTTGCCGAAATCCTGGTTGCCGCCGGACTTGACGCCTCGGCTGCCGAACCGGGCGAGCCGCGGCTGATCAAGTAAGCCCATCCAGGCCTTTTCTCCGGCGGGGCGGTGGCCTCGCCGGAGCCTTGCGACGGGACGCTGGCATCAAGCCTCGGCCCCGAAGGTGAAGTCAGGGTCCCGAAATCGGAAATTGCAGATGATCTATCGCAGCCGTCTGAAAAGCCAGAACTGGGCCGGGGAAACCATCGGCATCATCGTGCTGGATTGCGAATACCCCTATATCCCGGGCAATGTCGCCAATGCCACGACCTATGATTTTCCGGTGCGTTATGCCGTGGCCGAGGGGGCGGACAACCACCGTCTGATCTTCGAGCGCGACCTGACGCTGCTGGATCCCTTCATCGCCGCTGCCCGCAAGCTGCAGGCCGAGGGCGTCAAGGCGATAACCGGCGCTTGCGGCTTCATGGCGCTGTTTCAGGATGAGATCGCCGCGGCGGTCGACATCCCGGTCTTCATGTCCAGCCTGTTGCAGGTGCCCTTCATTCACCGGATCACCGGCAAGCGGGTCGGCATCATCTCGGCCGACAAGAGCCAGTTGACACGCGATCATCTGGAAAAATCCGGCATTGCCGACGGCCTGCCGATCGCCGTCGGCGGCATGGAAGGTTGCGAGCCATTCCGGCAGGCGATCTTTTATCCGGATGGCACGCTTGACGACGACGCGATCCGGGCAGGCGTGGTGGGGGTGGCGCAAGAGCTGCAGTCCCGAAACCCTGACCTTGGCGCGATCCTGCTGGAATGCTCCGACCTGCCACCCTATGCGGCGGATGTGCAGCGGGCCACCGGCTTGCCGGTCTTCGACTTCGTGACCATGATCGACTATGTGCACCGGACCCTGGTGCGCCGCCCCTACCATGGCTATCTTTGAACGCACGGGCGGGCGCGCGGAATAGGCCGCACTCATCGCCGGCGCCCGCTTCGGACCGCGGGTCGCGTTGATCGGCCCGAGGGCCGCCCGAGTTAGCGCGTTTCCTGGCCCTGAACCGACGGGGCGATGACCGGCGCGCGTGGATCTGTATGATATTGATATATTTTGATTTGTAGAATTGCCGTGGCGCGGCTTTGAAACATGGGCGCCTTTGCCCGGATGATGGGGGCCGGTCCGCGAAAGGGGCGACGATAGGGTCGTCATGATCGAAGCGACCTGGCGCAAGGCGCATCGCGCGGCTTCGAAGCTGTGGGCGGAAAATCGGACCCGGCCCCCTCTGCGCGCCTGATCGGCCGCAGGAAGGCGGGCGGCATACCACCCTGTCCGCCAGGGCGGAACCGCGCTTGCAGCGCGACCGGGCCCGTTCGCAGGCGGAAACAGGCAAGTGGCAGATTGCCCGTACACGCTAGCTAACCAACAGGATTCACGGCGTGAATTTTCCATGTCCCGCGTTGTGGTTCAGCGCCTTCATGCTTGGCGAAGGATTGGCCTTGACCGACTCAATGCGGCATGCAATGTATTTTTCGACCGCAAAAAACATCTCGGAGCGCGACATGACGGACCAGTCCAAGAATTCCTGGGAACAGCGCGACATGCACAACGTGTTCCACGGCTTTACCGATCTCGAGACGCTGAACCGCAACGGCCCGGTGGTGCTGACCCATGGCGAAGGCATTCATGTCTTCGATGTGCATGGCAAAAGCTACATGGATGCGAATTCCGGCCTGTGGAACAACGTGGCCGGCTTCAACCATCAGGGCCTCATCGATGCGCTTTGCGATCAGGCGCGCAAGTTCCCGGGCTATCATGCCTTCTTCGGCCGCATCGCCGACACCACTGTTGCGCTTTCCGAAAAGCTGATCGAGATTTCGCCCTTCGCCAGCGGCAAGGTCTATTACACCAACTCCGGCTCCGAGGCGAATGACACGGTCGTCAAGATGCTGTGGATGCTGCACCGCCGCAACGGCCAGCCGCAGCGCCGCAAGATCATCACCCGGGTCAATGCCTATCACGGCGTCACGGTGGCCACGGCCTCGATGACGGGCAAGGCGTACAACGCCGAGTTCGGCCTGCCGCTGCCTGGCTTCCTGCATGCCGACTGCCCGCATTTCTGGCGTTTCGGCCGGGAGGGCGAGACCGAACTGGACTTCTCGCAACGGCTGGCCCGCAATCTTGAGGAAATGATCATCAAGGAAGGCCCCGACACCATCGCCGGCATGTTCGCCGAGCCGGTGCAGGGCGCCGGCGGCGTCATTCCGCCAGCCGAAGGGTATTTCGAGGCGATCCGCCCGATCCTGCGCAAATACGGCATTCCGCTGATCGCCGACGAGGTCATCACCGGCTTTGGCCGCACCGGCGCGATGTGGGGCAGCGTGAAATACAATGTCCAGCCCGATGCCATCGTCGCGTCGAAATGCATCACGGCGGGCTATTTCCCGATGGGTGCCGTGATCCTGGGACCGGAGCTTTGCGCGGCCCTGACGGCGGTTTCGGAGAAGGCCGAGGAGTTCCCGCATGGTTTCACGGCGGGCGGAAACCCCCTGGGCAGCGCCGTCGCCCTGAAGGCGCTGGACGTTCTGCAGACCGAGGGGCTTTTGGAGAATGTCAACCGTCTGAGCGGCCGCTTCATGGCCGGGCTGCAGGACCTGGGCACGCACAAATACGCCGGCGAGGCGCGGGGCGTAGGCTTCATGGGGGCGGTTGAACTGGTGGCCGACAAGGCGACAAAGGCCCCGCTTGACGGCAAGTACCAGATCTCGGAACGCATCGCCAACAAGGCGCTGGAGAAGGGCCTGATCTGCCGCCCTCTGGGCCAGGCGATTGTCCTTGGCCCGCCCTTCATCATGACCGAGGCCGAGATGGACCGGATGTTCGCCATCCTGAAGGACACCATGGCCGAGGTCTTTGCCGAAGTCGGTCTCTGACCCCCGATCCTGTCGCATGACATTGCACCCCGGCCGAACCGGCCGGGGAATGCCCTTGAGCATCCCCTTGACGGAGACTCCGAATGCCGGGACAGAAACTGAACATTTCGACGATCGAGGAAGCCCGGACCCTCGTGCGGGATCGAAATCCCGCCCATGTGAAGGTTGGCGTGTTCGACGTCGATGGCGTTCTGCGCGGCAAGTACATTGCCCGCAACAAGTTTCTCTCGGCGCTGGACGACGGCTTCGGCTTTTGCAACGCGCTGCTCGGCTGGGACGTCAGCGATACGCTTTACGACAACTCGGTCTATACCGGCTGGCACAGCGGATATCCCGATGTGATGCTGCGCATCCTGCCCGAAAGCGCGATGATCCTGCCGTTCGAGAATGAGACGCTGTTCTTCGCCTGCGAATTTGCCGGCCCGGCCGAGGCGATCTGCCCGCGTGGCGTGTTGCGTCGTGTGCTGGCCCGGGCCGACGAGATGGGGTTCTCGGTGCGCGCGGCGATGGAATTCGAGTTCTTCATGTTCCAGGAAACGCCCGACACGCTGCAAAGCAAGGATTTCCGCGAACTCCGCACCCTCTCGCCCGGCAGTTTCAGCTATTCCTTGCTGCGTTCGATGGTGCAGGAGGGGCTTTATCAGGAAATCCTCGACACTTTCGGCGCGATCGGCATCCCGCTGGAGGGGCTGCATGCCGAAACCGGTCCCGGCGTGGTGGAAACCGCGATTGCCGTGGACGAGGCGCTGGCGATGGCCGACAAGGCATCAATCTTCAAGGCCTTCATGAAGGTTCTGGCGCAAAAGCGCGGACTGATGGCAACCTTCATGGCCAAGTGGAACGAGACGCTTTCGGGTCAGAGCGGCCATACGCATATGTCGCTCTGGTCACGGGACGGCGCGCCGCTTTTCCGCGATCCGCAGGCGTCCGACGGGATGAGCCAGACGATGCGGCATTTTCTGGGCGGGCAACTGGCCTATTTGCGCGAGTTTGCCGCCATGGTGGCGCCAAACATCAACAGCTATTCCCGACTGACCCCCGGCTACTGGGCACCGACTGCCGCAACTTGGGGAATTGATAACCGGACGGTGGGAATACGGGTCATTCCGGGTTCGGCAAAATCGCAACGGCTGGAATACCGGGTGCCAGGTTCGGATGTGAACCCCTATCTGTCGATGGCCGCGGCCATCGGATCGGGGCTTCTGGGGATCGAGCGACAGATCGACCCGGGTCCGAGATCGATTGGCAACGCCTATGCCCAGGAAGTTCCGGAGGCACGTCGCCTTCCCGGCAATCTCGAAACTGCAGCGGTGCTGTTTGGCCAATCGGAAGCGGCGCAAGACCTGTTCGGTGCGGCCTTCGTCCGCCATTTCGCGGATTCGCGCATGTTCGAGGCACGGCAATATGCCCGCGCCGTGACAGATTGGGAACTGAAGCGCTATTTCGAGATCATCTGACGGCATGCCGCAATGATCCGAACCACCCTGGGCGACAATTCCCCGCCACCGCCGAACGCATCCCGCCCCGCGATTGACCGTACCGCTGCCGAACAGGTCGCGACATCTTTTCGGGAAAGCGCGGCCGATCATCCCGAACGCCAGGGCAACACAAGCAGGGGCGCAAGCGACGCCGCTTGCCGAAAGCCGTGCGCGCCGGGGCAGGGCGGTGGGCCACTTTGCCGCCCCGCCCGGCCAGCACGCCCTGCGGAAACGGTGGTCGCAACTGGCGCCCCGGGCTTGCCCTTCAACCTTTCGCCGAGTCCTCGGCCGGTTCGTACAGCCTTTCGGCGTTCCTGCCGCGGGCGGGGCCGCAACAGTCAAACTTCTTGCCCGAGGTTCAGTTTGAATGTATTTTGACATCATAAAAATACAATATCGACTCGCGGGGGAGAGTTGAGCAGATGGACTTTCTGCAGATCGTTTCTGCCAGCAAACACTATCAGACCCCGGAAGGCCCGCCGGTAAAGGCGCTTGACGGCGTGACGATCGATGTCAAGAACAACGAATTTCTCACGCTTCTCGGGCCGTCGGGCTGCGGCAAGACCACGCTGCTCAAATGTATCGCGGGGTTCGAGGATCTCGACAGCGGCGACCTGATCCTGGGCGGCAAAAGCCTGCGCGATGTTCCGGCACATCGGCGCCCGTTCAATACCGTGTTCCAGAATTACGCGCTTTTTCCGCATATGACGGTGATCCAGAATGTCGGCTATGGCCTGGATGTCGCGGGGGTGGCCAAGGCCGAGCGCGACCGGCGCGTGGGCGAGGCGCTGGAGCTTGTCGGCCTTGCAGGGTTCGGCGGGCGGCGCCCGTCGCAGCTCTCGGGTGGGCAACAGCAACGTGTCGCGCTGGCCCGTTCGCTGGTCCTGAAACCGAAAGTCCTGCTTCTGGACGAGCCGCTCTCGGCGCTGGACCGCAAGATGCGCGAGGCCATGCAGATCGAGCTGAAGACCCTGCAGCATGCCGTCGGGATCACCTTCGTCTTCGTCACCCATGATCAGGAAGAGGCGCTGGCGATGTCTGACCGCATCGCCGTCCTGTCGCAGGGAAGGCTGCAGCAGCTGGATACACCGACCGGAATCTACGACCGCCCGGCGAATGGGTTCGTCGCGAATTTCGTCGGGACGTCGAACCTGTTCGTCGGCACCATCACCGCCCGCAACGGCGAGAGCGTGACACTGGAAACCGCCAACGGGCGCCAGTTGCGGGCAACGGGAAATCGATTCCAGATCGGGGACCAGGTGCGGCTTGTCCTGCGGCCCGAGCATCTGAAGATCCTTGCGCCGGGAGAGGGGCCGGACCGCGATGGCTCGGTCATCCAGGGCCGGATCAAGGAGACCGTCTTTGTCGGCTCGACCATCCAGGTTCATGCCGACGTGGGCTTCGGACGCACCGTGATACTGCTGCACCCGCATGACAACCGCAACGCCCAGCGCGAGATCGCGCCCGGCGCCGAAGTCCGGATCGGCTATGCCGCGGAATCCGCCCACCTGATCGCCGTGGCGGACGACTGACATGGCAAGGCGTGGATCCATCATGACGCGAAAGCGAAACGCGCTCCTGCTGCTGCTGGCGCCGATTTCGCTTATCCTCGGGATATTCTTCCTGATCCCGCTGGGGATCGTGGTCGTCTACAGTTTCCTCGAACCCGGGCTTTATGGCGGGGTGGAGTGGACATGGTATCCCTACAACTACGGCCGCATCCTGGGCTGGCCCCTGAACGACTATGAGGAATTCGATCCCATATACCTGGCGATCTTTGCCACGTCGTTGAAATACGCCTTCCTGACCGTGCTGTTTTCCCTGCTGATCTGCTACCCCGCCGCCTTCTGGGTCAGCCGAAGGAGCGCGCGATGGAAAGGCTTCGTGCTGTTTCTGATCACGCTGCCGTTCTTCACCAGCCTGCTGATCCGCATCTATGCCTGGCTTCTGCTGCTCAGGCCGACCGGCTTCATCAACGCCGGGCTCGAATATCTGAGCCTGATCTCACAGCCGCTTGACCTGCTGTTTTCCGGTTTTGCCGTGGTGCTGGGGATGGTCTATATCTTCACGCCCTTCATGTTCCTGCCGATCTACGCGAATGTCGAAAAGCTCGACTACTCGCTGATCCGCGCCTCGCAGGATCTGGGGGCGAACCCAGCGCAGACCTTCTTCCGCATCATCCTGCCGCTGACCGCGCCGGGGATGATCGCGGGGTCCATCATCGTGTTCATCCCCGCACTCGGGAACTTCATCGTTCCGGCGTTTCTGGGCGGCGCGAAGGTGCAGATGACCGGCAATCTGATCGAGCGCTCGTTCCTGCAGTCGCGGGACTGGCCCTTTGGATCCGCGCTGGCGCTGCTGATCATGGCCTCCGTCGTGCTGGTGCTGATGGTCCAGACCATCCGGGCCGGGCGCAAACAGGCAGGGGATGCGGCATGAGGGGCAAGCGTTTCCGGCCCTGGTCGGCCCTGCTTAACGGCTATGGACTGCTGTTCCTTGCCTTCCTCTACCTGCCGCTGGGCCTGATCGTCGTCTATTCCTTCAACGCCAATCCGATCAACATGGCCGAATGGACCGGATTCACCCTGGACTGGTACGCAACCATTTTCCGCGGTGCCAGCACGGAAGGCAATTTCGATGCCGCCTTCACCGAATCGCCGGAACGCATCTTTGGCGTCATCAGGAACAGTTTTCTCGTCGCCCTATGCGCGGCCAGCGTGGCGACCGTCATCGGCACCGCAACCGCGATTGCCCTTGCCCGCTACAGGTTCTTCGGCAAGCGCTTCTATCAGGCCTTGCTGCTGCTGCCGATGCTGGTGCCCGATATCGTGCTGGGCATCGCGCTGCTGATCTTCTTTGTCGGCGCCGGGATCGAGCTTGGCCTGATGACCATCATCATCGGCCATATCACCTTCCTGTCCAGCTACGTCTTTGTCGTGGTCTCGGCCCGGCTTGCCGGCATGGACACGACGCTGGAACAGGCCTCGGCCGATCTTGGCGCCGGACCGCTGACGACCTTTCGCCGCGTGACCCTGCCGCAGATCATGCCGGGGGTGGTGGGTGGCTTCCTGCTGGCCTTCATCATCTCGCTGGACGATGTGGTGATCACCTATTTCATCGCCGGCGTCGGCTCGCAGACGCTGCCGCTGTTCATCCTCGCGATGATGCGCCGTGGCCTTCGGCCGCAGATCACCGCGCTGGCAGTGTTGATCCTGCTGTTTTCGCTGACTGTGGCAAGCATCGGCTTGATCCTGCGCAACCGAAAATCATGAAATTCAACAGGGGAGACACCATCATGAAAAGAAGCTTGGTTCGCGTTCTTGCTTCGGCGGCCGCCATTGCGGTTTGCGGGCAGATGGCCGCCGCCGAAGGCAAGCTCAACCTCTACAACTGGGGCGACTACATCAATCCCGAGCTGATCGATGCCTTCGGCAAGGAATTCGGGGTAGAGGTGACGCTGGATACCTATTCCACCAATGAGGAAATGCTGGCCCGCATCCAGGCCGGCGCCTCTGGCTATGACCTTGTCTGGCCCTCGGTGCACATGCACGACATCATGCAGCAACTGGGCCTGCTGCAGCCGGCCCATCCCAACCAGATGCCGGGGTGGGAAAATATCGACCCCGCGGCGCTGCGATCGAAGGAAGATCCGAACGGCGACTACTGCCTGCCCTATGCCTGGGGGGCCGTAGGCATCTTCTACAACAAGAAGCTGATCCCCGAGGTGAAGGGCTGGACCGACTTCTTTGCCTATGCCAAGGCCAATCCGGGCAAGATCACGATGCTGGATGACCTGCGCGAAACGCTGGGTGTCGGCCTGATCATGACCGGCGCCTCGGTGAACTCCCGCGACCCGGACGAGATCTCCAGGGCAGAGGAATATATCTCGGAGCAGGTCCCGAACATCGGGGCCTTCCGCTATGACGTGATCGCGCTCGTGACCGCGGGCGATATTGCGGCCGGGCATTACTATGTCGGCGCGGTGCTGAACGCGCTGCAAGACCCCGAGAACCTGGGCTTCGTGATCCCCGAAGAGGGCGCGACGATGTATCAGGAGGACATCTGCCTTCTGGCCAACGCGCCGAATGTCGACAATGCCAAGCTGTTCATGCAGTTCATGCTGCGCCCGGAAAACGCCGCCAAGAACGCCGAACGCCTGACCAATGGCACGGTCAACCTGGCCGCGATCGAACTTCTTCCCGAAAACCTGAGGACCAACCCCTCGATCAATCCGACCCCCGAGGTTCGCGCCAAGCTGCAGATCTTCGACGATCTGGGCAAGGATCTGCGGCTTTACACAAAGGCCTGGGACCGGATCAAGACCAACTGATCCCGGGCTGTTCAAGGCGGGGCGCCGTCGCCCCGCCGGCGACGAGAGGAAGAAGATGAGCCGCTACCGCATCGACCGTTCCGACCTTGCCTTTGCGCGCGAGTTTCTCGCCGACCCGATCGGATACCACAGCCCCGGCCTGCAAAGGGTGCTGAACCTGATGCGCGGCTCGGGCGTGGCGGGGGCGGGCGAGATACCGTTCAAATATGTGCTGGTCGTCGAAGACCGGCACGGGCGCTGGCGGCTTGGCCGCCTGCCGCTTCGCCGGGGCGCCCCGGTCGAACTGGTCGAAGGCGTTGTCTACACCGATCTGATCGCGGCCGAACGCGATATCTTTTCGCGACGGTGGAAGGACCTGACCGGCGACGACCTGGATCAAGCCCTGTCCCAACCATGAAGGAACCGGGAATGCTTCCCCTCGTTGCCTATACCGACAAACTCTCCGTCGCCCCGGGCGAGGCGCTTTCCGTCATGGTCAGTTCCTTTGGCGCGCGCCAGTATCGTGCCGACCTGCGCCGGATCATCCAGGGCGACACCAACCCGCAGGGCCCCGGCTACAAGGACCAGCCGGTTGCGCTGGATCTGGGCGGGTCACGCGCGGCGGTGGCCAAGGGGTTCTACCCCGGTTCCTGCGTCATCATTCCGGGGCAGGGGATGCTGGGCGACCTGCGCGCCTTTACCCTGGCCCTGGCGATGCGGCCCAGCCTGATCGACGGGCGGGAAAGCAGCCTGATCGCCCTGCCGGGCTTTGCCCGGATCGGCATCGACGCCGCAGGCTGCGTCTTTGCCGAAGCCTTCGGCACGCGCCTGGTGATTTCGGCAGCCGTTGCGCTGGAGACCTGGCACATCGTCTCTTTCTCGGCGTCTGCAGAAGGCGGGCTGACCCTTGCCGTGACCTGCGAGCGTGACGCTGCAAGCGCCGATATCGCGCCATCGCTCGCCACTGCCACGGTGCAGCCGTCGCCGTGCCGCGCGGATGAGGTGCTGATCGCCGCAACCCGCGGCGGCGATGGCCGCCCCGCCGGTTTCTTCGACGGCAAGATCGACCGCCCGGCGCTGTTCGCGACGGATCTGTCGCACGAGGCGGTTCGTCGGTTGCTGGCTGATTTCGAACGATTGTCACGCCAGCGCAGCCTGCGCGCCGCCTGGGATTTCTCGCAGCGGATGACGACCCAGGTGATCTGCGACATCTCACCCTTTCACCTCGACGGGCGCATCCACAATGCGCCGGCCCGGGCGATGACCGGCTGGCAATGGAAGGGCCAGGAGCTGGACTGGAAGAAGCGGCCGGACCTCTATTCGGCGATCCATTTCCATTCGACCGATGTCTATGACACCGGCTGGGAGGTGGATTTCACGCTTACCCTGCCCGAGGATCTGCCCAGTGGCGTCTATGCCCTGCGTCTTGTCCCCGACGGGGTTGAGGAGGATGCCTATTACTGCGTGTTTGCCCTGCGCCCGCCGCGCGACCGGGTGACGGGCAACACCGTCGCCTTCCTGTTCCCGACCTGCTCCTACCTCGCCTATGCCAATCACCGGCTGGGCATGGATGTGCCCGGCACCGAAATCGGCATGGGTCGCGTCGTCGAGATGGACCGCCACCACATGTTCCTGCAGACCCATCCGGGCATCGGTCTTTCTGTCTACGAAGTGCATGACGATGGCAGCGGCGTCTTTCACAGCTCGCGCCTGCGGCCGATCCTGGATCTGCAGCCCAAGGTGAAATCCTTTCTTGGCGGCTTTGGCTCGAACATCTGGCAGTTCAATGCCGATACCCATGTCCTCGGCTGGCTGGACGCCATCGGACAGGGCTATGATGTCATCACCGACGAAGACCTGCATGCCGAGGGCCTGCGCCTGCTGTCGCGCTACAACGTGGTGATCACCGGCACCCATCCGGAATATCACACCCGCCCGATGATCGAGGCGCTGCAGGGTTTCACTGACCGCGGCGGAAGGCTCATGTATCTGGGCGGAAACGGATTCTACTGGGTCGTCAGCTTCAACGAGGACATGCCGGGCATCATGGAATGCCGCCGCTCCGAGGCCGGTATCCGTCCCTGGGAGCCGGGGCATGGCCAGTTCCACCATGCCTTCACCGGCGAATATGGCGGGCTCTGGCGGCGCAACGGCCGGCCGCCGAACCATCTGTGCGGCGTCGGGATGACCTCGCAGGGCTTCGATATCTCGGAACCCTACATGCTGACGCCGGATGCCGCCGAGCCGCGCGCCGCCTTCATCTTTGAAGGGCTCGACTGTGGGGCGAAGATCGGCGATTTCGGGCTGGCAGGCGGCGGCGCTGCCGGGCTTGAGGTCGACCGCGCCGATCCGGCCCAGGGCACGCCCGCCCATGCCCTGGTGCTGGCATCCTCTGTTCGCCATACCGACATCTATCTGATGACGCCGGAAGACCTGCTCGATCCCACCCCCGAATGGTCGGGCACGCAGGCCGAGATCATCCGCGCCGACCTGACCTTCTTCGAGACCGAAGGCGGCGGGGCGGTGTTCTCCACCGGCTCCATCGCCTGGGCCGGTTCCATGGCCTGGAACGGCTACCAGAACGAAATCGCCGCCATCACGACCAATGTCCTGCGGCGCTTTGACGATCCGCGCCGTTTCGAGATGCCCAGGGACAGGCAAAGCTGACAAAGCGCTGGCAGATACCGGAACAATCAAGGCCGAGTTGGACCCGTGGATTCAAAGAGCGATCTTCAACTGCGACTGGTCAGGCGGATCCTGAAACTGATCGTCGATGGATCGCTGAAACCCGGCGATCATCTGCGAGAGACCGAGCTGTCATCACAGTTCGGGGTCTCGCGCAGCCCGGTGCGGGCGGCGCTGGCGCAGCTGGCCAGCCTGGGCGCCGTGGATCGTGCCGACGGGCGCGGCATGAGCGTCGCTGTCGACCCGGCCGCCGCGCAGCGCATACTTGGCGGCCTGCCGCTTGAAGATGAAGAGCAGATCAGGGAGCGTATTGCCCGGGACTGGTTCGAGGGCCGGATTCCGCGCGAAATTTCAGAGAATTCTTTTCGCTCGCGCTATGGGCTGGGCAAGATGACGCTGTCGCGCGTCCTTTCGGTCCTGTCAGACGAAGGCATCATCTCCCGCATGCCGGGATACGGCTGGCAGTTCGAACCGACGCTGAACTCGCTTGCCGCGAATGACGCCAGCTACGACTTCCGGTTCCTGGTCGAGCCGGGCGCCATGCTGCAGTCGAGTTTCGTCTATGACGCCATCGGTGCTGCGGCCATTCGCGCGCGCCACGAGCGCATCCTGAGCGACGAGCAGCACAGCCTGTCCGAACTCTTTCGCCTCGACGAGGAATTCCACCTCTTCATCGCGGGATGTTCGCACAACAGCTTTGTGGTGCAGGCCGTTGCACAGCAGAACAAGCTGCGGCGGTTGCTTGAATATGAATCCCTGATCGATATGGGCCGGCTGAACAGCTCCTGCCAGGAACATGTGGCGATCCTCGATGCGCTGGATGTCGGGGATCGCGGGCGTGCCGCCGAAGCGATGCGGCAGCATTTGCGGGCGGCCAAGGCCGCAGCGCCAAAGTTCGCGACCGATCTGGGGGCCCTCGGCTTCCCGGGATCTTCGGACAACGCATAGACCTGCCCGGGCACCTGGCATGACTGGAATTGACGGAATTTTCAAACGCACGACCCGGATTGCGACATCCCACCCCGGGCGAGGGGGCCGAGGCTTCCGGATCCCTGCCCGGCGGCGTTGGGAAATGTGGCAGTCTCGCATGACCTGATTGTTTCGTCGTGGCCCCCGCCGTTACCGCTTGCACATGCCAATTCTTGAATGAGCCAGGAACTAATGTCGTAGGAGGAGAGCATGCTTGCCGAACCCAGCCGCCAGTTTTCGACGGCAAACGTCACAGCCGCGCGTCGCGTCGATGCCTGGCGCGAGGTGATTTCGGACGTGTTCTTCAGCATCGACATCGGCGTGGATCGGTCCAGCAGGGATCGCTGGTCGGCCTCGATTGCCGAGGTCGGGGTACAGGATCTCAGTCTGACGGAATATACGACGGACTGTGCCAGTGGCACCCGATGCCGAACCTCGGTCGCGCAGGACGAGGCGGAATCCTACGTGTTCTGCCTGCCCCTGCAAGGCGAGATGCATTTCAACCAGCACGGCCGGGCGGGCAGCATCGGGCCCGATCAATATGTGATGCTGCGGTCGGGTGACTTCTACCAACTGTCGTGCCGGAGCAGCTTTCTCGGCTATTTCCTGAAGGCCCCGGTCCACAGCCTGGACAAGGTCTACACCGGCGCCGAGCGGCATTGCGCCATGATGCACCGACCGAACGCATCGCTGTGCAAGGTGCTGCGCTCGACATTGGCAGCCATTGGGCAGTTGTCGGCAGAAGAACGCGAAACCGCGGGACAGATCCTGCAGCGCCAGGTGCTCGGGATGCTCGCGCTCATGCTGCAAAGCGAGGAAGCTGCCGCGGGAGAGAGCACCTCGGCCCGGATGGCGGTGTTTCGCCGCCTGAAGGCGCTGATCGCAATACGCTATCCGGATGAGGCATTCTCGCCCACGGTGGCCGCGCGCGAATTGGGCGTTTCACCGGGCTACATGCATCGCTGCGCGGCTGCCCACGGCACCACCTTCCGCGAAATGCTGAAGGATACCCGACTTGCCCGCAGCTACGACATGCTTTGCCAGACGGGCGATACGCGGATGGTCGGAGAGGTCGCTTTCGCCAACGGCTATCCTGATCATTCCAGCTTCTCCAAGGCCTTCCGGAGCCGCTTCGGAGTGTCACCGAATGCCCTGCGGTCGCGGCCCCAGGTCACTGGCTGACCAGAGTCAGGAAACCCGGGCGCTAACACGCGCAGCCGGCGGCAACATAGAGTGGGACGACTTCAATCCACTGTGAGGCCGTCGATGTCCACGGGTTTCGTCTTTCACGAACGTTGCATGTGGCATGATGCTGGCAACGCGGCCTCCTTCATCCCCTCTGGCGGTGCGGTCCAGCCGGACCAGCATGCCGAAGAGCCCGAGACGAAACGGCGCATCCGCAACCTTGTCGAAGTCTCGGGGCTGCTGCGGAGCCTGACGCCGATCGAGGCGGTCCTCGCCGAGGAAGACCATATCCTGGCGGTGCATGCCCCGGCCTATATCGATGGCCTGCGCGAGAAAAGCCGGCATCTGGGCGGGACCGCAGGGGTCAACACATTCTTCGCGACTGACGGCTACGAAATCGCGCGTCTGTCCGCTGGCGGCTGTGTCCAGCTGATGGACGCGGTGGTGCGGGGCGAGGTGCGCAACGGCTATGCCCTGGTGCGGCCGCCGGGGCACCACGCCCGACCCAGCGAAGGCATGGGCTTTTGCCTGCTGGCGAACGCCGCCATCGCCATCAAGCAGGCCAGGGCCAAGCATGGGCTGGCCCGCGTCGCGGTGGTGGACTGGGATGCCCATCATGGCAACGGCACCGAAGAGATCTTCTACGAGGATCCGTCGGTCCTGACGATCTCCATCCACCAGGACAACCTGTTCCCGATCGGCACAGGCGCCATGGCCGACCGCGGCGGCGGGCGGGGTACGGGCTATAACATCAACGTTCCCCTGCCTCCCGGCTCGGGGCGGGGCGCCTATCTGGCAGCATTCGACCAGGTGGTGCTGCCGGCGCTGCACGCCTACCGGCCGGATCTGATCGTGGTGACATCGGGCTTCGACGCAAGTGGGCTCGACCCGCTGGCGCGCCAGATGCTGCACAGCACGGTCTATCGCGACCTGACCCAGCGCCTGATGCAGGCGGCGAGCGATCTTTGCGCCGGCCGGATCGCGATGACGCATGAGGGTGGCTATTCCAGAGCCTATGCCCCGTTCTGTGGCCTGGCCGTGCTGGAAGCGCTCAGCAACACGCGCACCGGGACCCTGGACCCCTTTGACGACTACATCGCCAGCTTCGCCGGACAAGAGCTTCAGCCGCACCAGTCCGAAATCATCACCCAGGCGCGCGGCCTATTGGACCGCCTGTGAATCTACGGGAAAGGATGCAAGAGATGAACACCACTCGTTTCGGAATCAATCGCCGTTCGCTGCTCGCCCTATCGGGAGGAACGGCCCTGCTGTCCGCTTCGGGACTGCTGGGCAAACCCGCCTGGGCCCAGGATGCGGGCCAGCTGGTCTGGGCCAAACCGCTGGAAACGACCCAGCTCGATCCGCACACCTCGATCCTGGGATCGTCCTGGCAGGTGCTTCATCTGGTCTATGACAGCCTGGTCGATGTCGATGGCACCCTGAAGCCGATCCCGGGGCTGGCCGAAACCTGGGAGGAGGAAAGCCCGCTCAGCTATCTGTTCACGCTGCGCGAGGGGCTGATGTTCTCGGATGGCACGCCCCTCACCGTCGAGGATGTGCAGGGGTCGCTGCTTCGGGTGGTCGATCCTGCCACCGGGTCGTTCTTCGCCCGTCCGCTGGGCCCGATCACGGCGGTGGATGTGGTTGGCAGCAACCAGGTCCGTATCACGCTGTCCGCGCCCCATGCGCCGCTCTTGTCGGCACTGGCGGCAACGATGGCCTCGATCCTGCCGATATCCAAGATCGCCGACGGAACCTTCGATCCGACGCGCGAGATGCTGGGCGCCGGCCCCTATCGCGTGGTCGAGCATGTCCAGGACGACCACTGGCTCTTGGAGCGCAATCCGCATTATTGGCAGAAGGGTCTGCCACTGATCGAACGCATTCTCGTGCGGATCGTCCCCAGCGACAACGCGCGCATTGCCATGCTTTCGGATGGCAGCGTCGACATTGCCAGCTTCGAGGCCGGCCCCGATGCGCCGCTGTTGCTGCAATCCGTGCCGGGCATTGACGTATCGGTCGAAACCAGCACCAATTACTACTTCCTGGCCCTGAATGCGGTGGCCGAGGCCTCGCCCTTCCGCGACGAGCGGCTGCGGCAGGCGGTGGCGCTGAGCCTCAATCGCGAGCAGATCCGCGAGTTTGCTCTTGGCGGGGTCGGCGATCCGACATCGGTCATGGCGCCGGCCTTCGCGGCCTGCGACACCAGCCTCCTGCCGCTTTTCAACGGAGATATCGAGCGCGCCCGCGCCCTGGTTGCCGAAGCAGGGGCCGAGGGGCTGACCTTCGAACTCCTGGTGCGGAACATCCCGGCCGATATCCAGATCGCGCAGGTGATCAAGCAGGGGGTCGAGCAGATCGGCCTCGCCACCAATATCGCCGTGGTCGACGAAGGTATCTGGGTCACGCGGGCCTGGGTGGACAACCCCAGCAACTTTGACGCGATGATCTCGTGGTATGCGGGCTACGGCGATCCGGCACTGTCGACACTGTGGTGGAACCCGGAACTTGCGGGGTTCACTGCCGGTCATCAGGCGCCG
This sequence comes from Paracoccaceae bacterium, assembly GCA_014879735.1. Taxonomy (GTDB): domain Bacteria; phylum Pseudomonadota; class Alphaproteobacteria; order Rhodobacterales; family Rhodobacteraceae; genus Pseudogemmobacter. Next base: position 9,952 of record JACSRN010000037.1, on the reverse strand, counting down.
GTTCCGGCACTGAACGAGCTGATCGAAAAGGCCTATCAGACCGTTGGCCCGGACCGTGCGCCGGTGCTGCAAGACCTGTGTGCCGCAGTGGACGCGAATGCGAACATGATCCCGCTGGTCACGCGCCAGGATACGATCGCGATCCGCGGCGGCCGGCTGTCGGGGCTGCCGAAGCAGGTCGAGGGCTACGTCCATACGCTGCGCGGCATCGAGCAGGCTGACCTGACGTGACGGCGACCAGGGGCGAAAGGGTGGCCCGATGACCCAGTTGACCGCAATCTTGCTGTCACGGCTGGCCAGTGCCTGCCTGACGCTGTTCGGGGTTGCGGTCATCGTCTTTGCCGCGATCCGCGCGCTGCCGGGCGATATCACCAGCGTCCTGGCGCCGCGCGGGCCCGCGACGCTGCGCGCGGAGATCATCGAGAAGTTCGGGCTGGACCAGCCGGCGCCGGTCCAGTTCGCCAAATGGTTGGGTGCAGCGCTGAGGGGCGACTTCGGCAACTCGCTGATCACGCAGGAGCCGATACTTGACACACTGGCGGCACGCTTGCCGGTCACGCTGGAGCTGACCGGCATCGCGCTGGCCATGTCGTTGCTGGTTGGCAGCTGGCTGGGCATCTCGTCGGCGATGCATCACCAGCGGGCGCTGGGGGCGGGCATCGGCAACGTCGTGAGCAGCCTGCTGATGAGCATCCCGGACTTTGTTCTGGGCAGCATGCTGCTTTATCTGTTCTCGCGCTATGGGCTGGGCCTTACCGTCGGGCAATGGGTCGGGCCGGGGCAGGATTTCGTGGGGCATCTGCGCGCCGTGGTCCTGCCGGCCTTTACCCTGTCGGTGCTGGGCATCGGCCTGTTCGCCGTAACGGCCCGGAACGCCGTGCTGGCGGTGCTGTCGCAGGATTTCATCGGCACGGCCGTGTCGCGCGGCATGACACCGATGCAGATCCTGCGCCATCACATCCTGCGCAATATCGCCATCCCGATGGTGACGACCTTCACGCTTTGCGCGGGCTACATGGTCGGCGGTGCGGTCATCGTCGAGACGCTGTTTTCCATTCCCGGGCTGGGCCGGATGCTGATCCAGGCGGTGCTGAACAGGGATTACCCGACAATCCAGGTTGCGGTGCTGCTGATCGCTGCCTTCATCGTGATCATGAACATGTGCGCCGATGTCCTTAACCGGATGATCGACCCGAGGCTGCGGAAATGACCACTGACGTTCCACGCCGCCACTGGGCGGACATGCGGCGCGGCGCACAACTGGTCCGCGCCCTGCTGTCCGGCCTGGACGGGCTTGCACTGGTCTCGCTGGCAATGCTTGTCGCCTTGCTGCTGCTGGGCCTGTTCGGGACATGGTTGCCGCTGCCCGACCCGGATGCGATCGGCGCCCGGGGCCGGCTTGCGCCGCCCGGTGCCGAAGGCGGGTTGCTCGGGGCCGACAACCTTGGCCGCGACATGCTGGCGCGCATCATCCAGGGCATTCGCAACACCTTTGTCGTGGCCTCGACGGCGGTCCTGATCACCGCGCTGGTCGGGGCCGCCCTGGGAATGATTGCCGGATACTGGCGCGGTTGGCTGGACGAGGTTCTGGCCCGGCTGGCCGATGTGATCTATTCTTTTCCGGCGGTGCTGATGGGGTTGTTGATCACCGCAGTCGCCGGGCCCGGCAGTACCAGCGTGATCCTGGCGATCGTTCTGGTGACTTTGCCGCCGATGCTGCGCATCGTGCGCGTGGCCGTGCAGGAGATTGCGGGCGCCGATTTCGTCCTCACGGCAAAGGTGTTCGGCGCCTCGCACTGGCGCATCCTGTTCGTCCACCTGCTGCCCAACGTGTTGCTTCCGATCCTGACCCAGGCGGCCTATTCCGTGTCGATCGGCATCCTGGTCGAAAGCGCCCTGTCCTTCCTGGGCCTTGGCGTGCAGCCGCCTGCGGCCTCGCTGGGCTCGATCCTGCGCGAGGGTAGCACCTATATCAACGCGGCCCCCTGGCTGGTGGCGGGACCGGGGTTCTTTCTGGTGCTGACCATCCTGTCGATCAACCTGCTGGGCGAAGGCCTTCGCGGCCTGGTCGATCCGCTGCGACCCAGGGAGCTGGACAATTGAGCGCGCTGGTCGAGATCGACGCGCTTTCGGTCCGGTTCGGATCCGGCGCGGCGGGCCTGCTGGCGCTGGCCGATGTAGACCTGCGCGTGGAGGCGGGGCAGGTCGTCGGCGTGGTCGGCGAAAGCGGCTCGGGCAAATCCACCCTGGCCAACTCGCTGGGGCGGCTGCTGCCGGCTGCGGCGCAGATCGCCGCGCGGCAAATGCGGGTGGCAGACCAGGACCTGGCGGCGCTGTCCGGGGCAGGGCTGCGCGCTTATCGGCGCGAGGTCTTGTCCTTCATCTTCCAGGATCCGGTGTCTGCGATGGATCCGACGAAGCGGGTCGCGGCGGCCATGCGCCTTGTCCAGCCTGACAGCACGGCAATTCTGCGACAGCGTCTGGAGGCGGTGGGCATCCTCGACCCCGAGCGGGTTCTGAAGGCCTACCCGCACGAGCTGTCCGGGGGCATGGCGCAAAGGGTCTGCATCGCGACCGCGCTGATGCGCGAACCCCGGCTGCTGATCGCAGACGAGCCGACCGCCGCCCTTGACGCCTCCCTGAAGCGCGAGGTGATGGACCTGATGTTTGCACGTTGCGCCGAACTGGGCACGGCCGTCCTGTTCGTCAGCCACGATCTGGGCCTGGTTCGCCAGTATTGCCAACGGGTGCTGGTCATGTATGCCGGCCGGGTCGTCGAGGAGCGCGATACTGCCGCGCTGTTCAGCAATCCGCGCCATCCCTATACCCAGGCGCTGCTCAGCGCCGATCCCGGGCAGATCGCACCAGGGGCCCGGCTGGCCGGAAAGGCGTGGCGGCCCTCTGCGCCAATGCCTTCCACCGATGGCCGCGCTGCGGGTTCGGGCGGCGAAGGGACCGAACCGGACTCCCTGACCGTGCAAGGCGACCAAGGCGCGCCGGGTGACGCCGGTACCAGCCGCAACCCCTCAGATGGAGTATGACGTGAGCGAAGCCCTTGTCTCGCTGCGCGATGTGCGTGTCCGCTACAATCGCGGGCCGTTCTGGGCCCGGTCGCAGTTTGATGCGGTGCGCGGTGTCGATCTGGTCATCGCGCCGGGTGAAACGCTGGGGCTTGTGGGCGAGTCGGGCTCGGGCAAGACCACCATCGGCAGGCTGTGTCTTGGCCTGCAGCAACCGACCTCGGGCGAGGTTCGCTTTCACGGCGCGCCGCTGGCACAGGCGATGGCCGGCAGGCGGCGATTGGCCGCAGTGCTGCAGAACCCCCGCATGTCCCTGAACCCGCGCCTGCGCATCGGCACCAGCATTGCCGAGCCGCTGCGAATTGCCGGTGTCGATGCGGCATCGAGGGTGCGCAAGGTTTCCGAAAAGCTTGAGCGGGTGAGCCTGCAGCCGGATCTTGCGCGCCGCTATCCACATGAACTTTCGGGCGGCCAGCGCCAACGCGCCTCGATCGCGCGCGCGCTGATTGGAGATCCGGAGTTCATCCTGTTCGACGAGCCGGTCTCGGCGCTGGACGTCTCGATCCAGGCGCAGATCCTGAACATGATCCTCGATCTTCAGGCCGATCTGGGTTTTGCGGCCCTGTTCATCTCGCATGACTTTGCCGCGACACGCTATGTCGCACAGAAAATCGCGGTCATGCTGCGGGGCGAAATCGTCGATCGCGCCGATTCCGCGGCACTGTTCGCGCCGGCGGCCCACCCCTATACACGCCAGTTGCAGCAGGCGAGCGGCCTGCTTTGACGGGTCCTGCCTGCCCCGGAAGATGTCTTCATCCAGGCGGGGTTCGGGGCTGTTTTCCAGCATCCCGGGCAATTTCCGGCTGATTCAGGCGGCTACCCGCGCCGGCCTCGCCAGAGGAACCTGGCTTCGGCCGCCGCGGGGTTCCGGCTTGGGTTCAAGGTCCGACGCGCGCGTGCCAGAGCGAGCGATCCCGGAACCAGCCTGGCGGGCAGGCCCGGTCGTGGCCTGGTCGCGCATCCGCGCCGGATCACCAGCTTTGCGGCATGGCCGCCGGCTCATCGGCCCGTGGTGTCGACATGCACGATCACCGACAACCCCGGTGCGAGATAGTTCGATCTGCTCTGCTCCGGATCGATCGCGATCCGGACAGGCAGGCGCTGCGCGATCTTGGTGAAGTTGCCGGTGGCATTGGTGCCGGCCAGCAGGCTGAATTCCGATGCGGTCGCCGGGGAAAACGCCTCGACTGTGCCGGTGAACGGCTGCCCGTCAAGCGCGTCGACGGTGAAGCTGACCCTTTGGCCCAACTGGATCCCGTGCAGGCCGGTCTCGTTGAAATTGGCGATGATCCAGAGATCGCGGCCCACATGCGACACCAGCGCCGTGCCGGCGGTGACATATTGCCCGACCCGGGCTGCAACCTGGCCCAGCCTTCCGTCGGCAGGCGCGCGGATCACGGTATTGTCCAGGTCCAGTTGCGCCAGTTGCACTGCCGCCTCTGCACCGGCGATGTCGGCCTGTGCGGCCGAGATCTGCGTCCGCGCGCTGTTGATGTTCTCGGCCTGCACATCCAGTGTCGCCTGGGCCTGCCGCACCGCCGAATCCGCACGCTGCAGGGCCAGGGCCGACTGCTCCGTCGCCGCCTCGGTCGCCACGCCGCGCTCTTTCAGGGCAAGGGTGCGCGCATCGTCGGATTGCGCGGTGGCCAGCGCCGTCTTTGCCGTCGCGAGCGCGGCCTCGTCGGCCCGCCAGATTGCCTCGGCCGAATGGACGCTCTGTTCCGCCACCGCCAGCGCGGCGCGGGCCGCTTCCAGCCGGGCCTCGGCCTGGGCAAGCTTCTGGCGGTAGATGCGGTCATCCAGCCGGGCGATCACATCGCCCGCGGCGACGGTCTGGAAATCGACCACCTCGACCGCGGCGACATAGCCCGAAAGCTGCGGCGCCAGAGATGTCACCCTACCGCGGACATAGGCGTTCTCCGTCGTGGGTTCTGCCGGCTGGAACGGCGGCAGGTGCCAGGCGAACAGCAGCAGCAGAACGCCGGCGGCGCCGATCACCGTGGCAATGATCGTGGGGAGAAGATGGGTCTTGCTCATGATGCGGTCTCGGTTTGGGTCTCGGGTCGGGACGCGGCCATGCGGCCGGCCAGCCAGTCGCGGAACATGTGCAGCAGCAAGGCCGCACCCGCCGCGACGGCGATCAGGAAGGTCAGGAAATAGAGGTCGTTATAGGCCATCACATAGGCCTGGTTGGCGGCATCCTGGACAATGGACGATACCGCCTGCGCCCGGCGTGCCGCGGCATCGGGGATCTGCGGGGCCAAAGCAGCCATCCGGCGGGCAATCTCGGCCGTCGTCGTGGCGCTGGTCGTCTGCAACTGCTCGACCAGGACCTGCTGGTGCAGCGCCTGCCGCCAGTTGATCAGCGTCGAGAACGCACCGGAGCCGATCACCCCGCCAATCGACTGGGTGGACAGGAAGACGATCACGAAGGACAGGATGTAGTTCGGCCCCTTGCGCATCGCGGCACCAAGGCCGGCCATCATCGCCGGCGGCATGAACAGCATCGAGGCAAAGCCGATCAGCGCCTGGCTGACCACCATCTGCGTCGGCCGCGTATCGACCGTCGAATGCATGTCCATGAAGGCGCCGATGGTGATCAGCACCAGCGCGACCAGGTGAAACTGCGGCGTCCGCCCCGGCTTCATCCAGCCGACGCAGGCCAGCCCGCCCAGCAGGCTGGCGCCGCAGATCACCGCGAAAAGCCCGGTCATCTGCGATGGTGCCACCCCCAGAACCTGGAACATCCGCGGCGCGCCGGCGCTTTGCTCCGACAGGATCAGCCGGAACAGGAACAGCGTGATCGTCAGGTGCACGATCTCGGGCGAGGTCAGCCAGCGCACATCGAACAGCGGCGATTTCCGGTGCAACTCGATGATGACCACGATGGTCAGCGCCAGCACCGCCGCCGCCATCAGCCAGCCGATCCAGGCCTCGGCCGTCCACCAGTAGATCGGCCCCATGATGCAGCCGATGATCAGCCCGCCAAAACCCAGTGTCACCAGCCCGAAGCTGACGAAATCCACGCCCTGGATCACCTTCTGGTGCGGCACCGGCGTCAGCGGCAGCCGAAACACCAGCACCAGCGACACCATGGCCAGCCCCAGCGCCATCAGATGCACCCAGCTCAACCCACCGTCGCCGATCAGCGCGGGCGAAATGACCCGTGCCAGAAGCGGCCCGAGCGAGATGAAGGCCAGCGCCATCGGCAGGCCCAGCCGCATCTTCCACTGTTGGCTCAGCGGTTCCAGCATGTAGAGGAAGGCCAGCGTCGACAGGGGCGCCGAGGCGATGCCCGACAGCGCCTGCACGACCACCGCCGACCGCAGATCGAAAATCCACAGCGCCGAGAACGAGACCAGCAGATAGGCGACAATCCCCACCTCGGCAAAGCGGCGCAGGCCGAACTGCGTGCGGATCTTGATCAGCATCACCGGCAGCGTGGCCCGCGGGATCATATAGGCCGCCATCAGCCAGCTTGCATCTGTGGTGGTGATGCCCAGGTCGCCGGCGATCTGCGGGATGTTCACCGAGACAAAGCCCTGGCCCAGCCCCTGCGTCAGCGCAAAGATCACCGAGGCGACAAAATAGGGTAGGGCACGATGCAGCGGTTTGCCCGGCGCCGGCGCCGGGGGGGCAGCCGGCTGCTCGGCCGGCGTCTGGGTCTCGCTCATGGCTGGTTCAACCCTGCCGCATTGTCGGCGATCCGGTTCAGCGCCACCGCCAGCCGGGCCTGTTCCTCGGCCGGGATTCCGTCGAACAACTGCTCGCGGGCCTTCTGCATGAACGGACCGATCCGCAATGACCTGCCGCTCTCGGTCAGAAACAAGGCGCGTTTGCGCGCGTCGCCATCCATCCCGCGCCGCTCGACCAGGCCCTGCGCCTCAAGCGCATCGATCTGGCGCTTCAGCGTCGGCGCCTCGATTGCCAGGGCCGCGGCAAGTTCGGCCTGGGTCAGGCCTTCGTGCCGGGCAAGGGTGGTGATCACCCGCGCACGCGACATCGTCAGCCCCAGCTTGGTGGCGCTCTGGTCGTAGTGCCGCCGCAGCTCGCGCATGGCGCGAATGAGTGAATCGACGAGTGGAGAGGTGTCCATTGGAAGCATGCTAATTAATTCCGAAGCTAACCACATAGCCTGCTTGCTTTGGTTTTGCAAGTACCAAGAGTGACAGCCCGTGACGCCGCCACCCCTTTGCCCGCGTGCCTTGGCAAGATGAGCCGGTCCCCGCCAGGGCCGGCCGCTGGACCGGCCTGTCGCCGCAGATCGGGATCGGGCGTTCCAGTCCTCTGGCCCCCCCAGGACGGGACGATCCGGTTCATTATGCGCGGGCCGGACCGATCGGGCTGACAGGTCACGGTTTTACGGCATAAAGTGACAGTGGTTGTGCAGACGAAGAGAGAGCCGTGCTGATCGAAACCAAGCTGCGTGTGCCTGCGGCCAGTGCCGGCGCCTTCCGGCGGCCGGCGCTGCTGGACATCCTGGCGCGCGCGGAGCTTCAGCGGTTGGCCCTGATCGAGGCGCCGGCCGGCTTTGGCAAGACGACGCTGCTGGCGCAATGGGCGGCCGATCTGAAGGGCCGGGGCAAGACGGTGGCCTGGTTCTCGGCCGAGGCGGCCGACAATCGCATCGACCGCTTTCTTGCCTATCTGATCGGGGCCTTGCAGCGGGCAGATGCCGATTTCGCGCGCAACCTCTCGGCCCTGATCGACACCGCGCCGATACCGCCGGTCGAGACAGTGCTGTCCACGCTTGTCAATGCGCTGACCCTGCGCGAAGCGGATCTGATTGTCGTCATCGACGATTTTCATTGCCTTGACGCCCCCGACATCCGGGCCTTCGTCGAGGCGCTGCTGGGCTACGCGCCGCCGCAATTGCATCTTGTGCTGGCGGCGCGCGATCAGGGCGTGCTGCAGATGTCCGGCTTGCGCGCGCGGGGCCAGATGGTGCAGCTTGATGACGGCACCCTGCGTTTCACCCTGGCCGAGACCGAGCAGCTTCTGAACGACAGCCGCGACCTTGGCCTGTCGACGGCCGAGATCGCCCTTGTCCAGCACCGGACCGAAGGATGGCCGGCGGGGCTGCATCTGGCCGGGCTTTCGCTGGAGGATCGGGTCGGCCGCAGCGATTTCCTCAGCCGGTTTTCGGGCAGCGATGGCGCAGTTGCCGATTTTCTGGTGCATGAGGTGCTGGACAATCTGCCCGCCGATCTGCTGGATTTCCTGCTGACGACCTCGATCCTTGAACGGTTCACCGCACCGCTTGCCGATGCGCTGACCGGAAACCGCGATGGCGCGGCGATGATCGGGCGGGTCGAGGCGGCCAATCTTTTCCTCATCGCGCTGGACCGGGACCGGAGCTGGTTTCGCTATCACGCGCTCTTTGCCGATCTGTTGCGCGGCGAGCTGGCCCGGCGCAGGCCCGATGGCGCAACCGCCCTGCATCTGGCCGCCGCCCGCTGGCTGGCCGGCGCCGGCTTCACCTCGGAGGCGGTCGATCATGCGTTGCGGGCCGGCGATACCGCCCTTGCCACAGGAATGGTCGAGGCGCTGTGCATGCCCCTGATCACCAGTCGCAGCATTGCGCAGGTCCGCGGCTGGCTTGCGCGCCTGCCCGATGCGGTGATCGAGGCCCGGCCGCGGCTGATGCTGGCGCAGGTCTGGGTCCATTTCCACACCAGTCAACCCGGCCCCGGGGCGCGCATCCTTGGCCGGGCGCGGCGGGCCATCGCGGCACAGCGGCAGGCCGGGCTGATCGACGCGGCCACCGCCGCCGACCTTGATGCCGAAATCCGCGTGCTGACCGCCGGGGTGCTGAGTGCCGCAGATCATTCGCGCCTGGCCGTCCGCATGGGCCAGCATTCCCTGCCCGTGGTGCCAAGGCACCTGCATTTTGTCCATGGCGTGCTGCACAATGTCATGGCGTTCAGCCAGTATTCCCTGGGCAATCTTGCGGCGGCCCGGCTGTGCTGCCTTGTGGCGCTGGAAAGCCATGCAGCCGCACCATCGGCCTTTGGCATGGTCTATTCCGAATTGCTGCTGGGCCTTGCCGACAAGGCGGCGGGCGATCTGGCCGCGGCGCTGCAGCGGTTTGCCCGGGCCAGCCGGCTGGCCCGCGACAGCGACGGGCCGGGGTCCTACAGCGATGCGATGGTGGGAATATTCGAGGCCGAGATCCTGTACGAACGCGACGATCTGGCCGGGGCCGCGGCGCTGGTCGACCTGCACCGGCCATTGATCGAGGAATGCGGGCTGGTCGTCCATGACATGACCTGCAAGCTGCTGGTGGCCCGTCTTGCCGCCTCGCGCGGCGAGACGGATGCGGCGCTGACGGTGCTGGAGGCGGCCGAGCATCGCGGGGTCAGGAACCGGTACCGGCGCCTCTTTGCCGGGGCGCTGCACGAAAGGATCAGGCTGCTGGTTGGCCGCGGGGATGTGCAACTGGCCCGGCTGATCCTGTCGTCGCGTGGCATAGACGAGGCCTGGCTGACCGACGCCCGCGCCCAGCGTCCGGCCAGCGAGCTGGAGCATCTGGCGCTGGCACGGGTGCTGATCGGCGAGGGCCGGCCGCAGGCGGCGGTCCGGCTGCTGGACCGCCTGGGAGAGCCGATGCGACGCGACGGCAGGATGCGGCGGCTGATGCAGGTCCGGGTGCTGGCGGCGATTGCCGCCTATCGCGCCGACAATGCGCTGGCGGCGCTGGCCGCCATCGCCGAGACGGTGGGGCTGGCAGCACCGCAGGGGGCCCTTCGCACCCTGATCGACGAGGGCCCTGCGCTGCACGGCGTTCTGGCCTTCGGGCTGGAGCGGATTCCGGGCTGGAAAAAGCCCGACAGCCCGGAATCCGCTCCAGCCCTGTCTCTTATACACATCTG
>JACSRN010000005.1 GCA_014879735.1 Paracoccaceae bacterium | reverse complement strand
GATGCCGGTTTTGGCGCCGCCGGTCCCGGGGTGGCTCCGGCTGCTCCGAAACCGCCAGCCCCGGGACCGGCGGCGCCAAAACCGGCATCCCCGGGGCCGGCTCCGACCGGCCCCAAGCCGGCGGCCCCGGCCAGAGCCGCCACCGGCATCCCCGCCGCGGTCGGGCGGTTCACGCTGCAACTGCGCCATTTCGGCCTGTTCGGCGCCTTCATCGCCACGGTGGTCCTGCCCACGGCGCTTTCTGCCGTCTATCTTTTCGCCGTTGCCGACGATCAATATGCCTCGAACATGGGCTTCGCCGTCCGCTCGGAAGAAGTCTCCTCCGCGCTCGGCCTTCTCGCCGGCCTGTCCAGCATCTCGGGGTCAAGCTCCTCGGACACCGACATCCTCTATCACTACCTGCGCAGCCAGGAGCTGGTCGCCAAGATCGACAAGCGGCTCGATCTGCGCGCGATCTATTCCAAGCCCACATTCGATCCGGTCTTCGCCGTCTCTCCCTCGGGCACGATCGAGGATCTGACCGCCTATTGGGGCCGGATGGTCCGGGTTTTCTATGACAAGGGCACCGGGCTGATCGAATTGCGCGTCCATGCCTTCGATCCGCAGGATGCCCGGCAGATTGCCGAGGCGATCTACGAGGATTCCTCGGATATGGTGAACGGCCTTTCGGCCATCGCCCGGGCGGATGCCACGCGCTATGCCCGCGAGGAACTGGACGACACCACCCAGCGGCTGAGCACGGCCCGGATCGCCCTGACCGAGTTCCGCTCGCGCAACCAGATCGTCGATCCGGCCGCCAGCATCCAGGGCCAGCTTGGCCTGCTGAACTCGCTGCAGCAGCAGCAGGCCCAGGCGATGATCGAGCTGAGCCTGCTGCGCGAGACCGCGCGCCCGGGCGATCCGCGCATCGCCGAGGCCGAGCGCCGCTTTGCCGTCATCGAACAGATGATCGTCGAGGAAAAGCGCAAATTCGGCGTCGGCGGCGGGGATGCCGGCGATGGCGAGGATTATTCCACCCTGGTGGGCGAGTTCGAGCGGCTGACCGTCGAGCAGGAATTTGCCCAGCGAGCCTATCTGGCCGCGCTGACCGCCTTCGACACCGCCAATGCCGAAGCGCAGCGCAAAAGCCGTTATCTGGCCGCCTATATCGGCCCGACCCTGGCCGAAGAGGCGCTTTACCCCAAGCGGTTGCAGCTGACCGGCATCATCTTCGCCTTCGCCTTGCTGATCTGGAGCGTCGGTGCCCTGATCTTCTACAGCGTCCGCGACCGGCGCTGAACCGGCAGGCGCCAGCCAATGATCGAGTTGCGGAACCTCAAGAAGCGCTTCGTCCTGAACGGGTCGGTCAAGGTCGTCGCGCATAATATCAACGTCGTCTTTCCCACCGGCGAGGCGGTGGGTCTTCTTGGCCGCAACGGGGCGGGGAAATCCTCGCTTCTGGGCATGATCTCGGGCCGGATCGCCCCGGATTCCGGCGAGATCCTGTCATCGGGCACGATCTCCTGGCCGGTGGGCTTTGCCGGCAGCTTCCACAACGAGATGACAGGCGCGCAGAACACCAAGTTCGTGGCGCGGATCTATGGCGCCGATACCGATGCGATGGTGGATTTCGTGCGCGATTTCGCCGCCCTAGGCCAGCATTTCCACCTGCCGGTGCGGACCTATTCCTCGGGCATGCGCTCGCGGCTGGCCTTCGGCATCTCGATGGCGTTGCCGTTTGACACCTATCTGATCGACGAGGTGACGGCGACGGGCGATGCGGCCTTCACCGCCAAGAGCAGCGCGATCCTGAAGGATCGACTGAAGGTGGCAAGCGCGATCATCGTGTCGCATTCGATGCATCTGCTCGAGAGCATGTGCACTTCGGGCGCGGTGCTCGACAATGGGCGGCTCTTCTTCTACGCCCGCATCCAGAAGGCGATCGAGCATCACGAATATCTGATGCGCGGCGCCATGCCGCCCTGGATGATCCCCTCCTGATCCCCGATCCCCGGACGGGCGGCCCCCGTTCAGGCGCCTTCGTTGACCAGGTAGCGGTGGTCGCGATAAAGCAGCAGCAGGCCGAAGGCGGTGCAGACGAGGCCGATGCTGTAGACATAGATCGGCGAGGCGTAATAGCCCTCGTAGGTCGGGTAGATCCCGGCGCGGAACTCGATGATGATATGGGCGATGGGGTTCCACAGCAGCGCGTTGCGCATCTGCTCGGGCAGGCCCTCGATCAGGAAGAACAGGCCCGAGACCAGGAACAGCGGGCGGTTCAGGATGCTCCAGAACTGTTCCCAGACCGGATAGACCCCGAAGAGATAGCAATTGATCAGCCCGAAGCCGAGCCCGAGTATGGTCAGCATGCCGAAGGCGTTCACGAGCTTGCCGAAATTCGGCGCCGCATCGACCGAAAACAGGATATGGATGCCGCCGAGCACCAGGATCATCACCAGAAGCTCGGTCAGCAATACCAGAAACAGCCGGCTGAGGATCGTGTCGATGAAGGTGACGGAAGGATAGGCCAGCAGCGGGCGCGAATAGCGGATCGCCCCGCCGACCCGGTTGGTGATCGTGAGATAGGCCACGAAGGGCAGGAAACCCGTGGCATAGAACAGCGAGAAGCTTGACCCCAGCACGGGGGCATGGACGATGAACGAGAAGACCACGGTCATCAACCCGATGCCCGCGACGGGTTCGACGATGGTCCAGACATAGCCGCCGGGCGAGCGGCCGTAGGTCGTGGCCATTTCCCGCAGCATCAGCGCGATGACGACGCGCGTGCCTGAAAAGGGGCGATACCGCATGGCTGGATCCGCCGGAAAACCATCCTGCCGCCGGGCAGGCCCGGCCCTTCTGCCCCAGGCGGCCGGGCGCGTCCAGTGACTTTCGCGGACAGGGGCACAAGCACGGGCACAACCACGGCCACAGGCAGGCGGCCAGACAGGCCGCCGGTCCGCGCCCCCCAGGAGCGACGCCTCGTGACCGCGCGCGCCCAGAAATTGCCGTCTTGATGTTGAAAATGGCCGGCGATAGACTTTCTGACGGAGTTTTCCCCATGCTGATCATTGCCGAGACCCGGACCACTTCCGGCCCTGTCCATATCCTGACCGGCGACGACGACCTTCTTGTCGGGGCCGGCGTCAGCATCGAGTCTGTCGACAACGATGCCGTCACCACCTGGACCGGCCAGCACAGCATCACTGTCGCCGGAACGATCCGGGCGCAGGACGATGCGATCAACACGATCGGCTGCCTTCCGGCGCAGACCGTGGCCATCCTGGCCGGCGCGCAGATCGTCACCGGCGCGGACAGGGTCGTGACCGATGCCGATGGCGTGATCCTCGACGGCGCGGGGTCGATCCTGTCGAATGCGGGATCCATCATTTCCCACGGATCGGCCGCCAGCCTCTTCGTCCGCGACGGGGCCACGACGACGGTGCGCAACACCGGCCATATGGAAGGCGACATCGCGGGGGTCTGGAACAAGTTCGGCACCGGCACGCTGGAGTTCTTCAACAGCGGCACGGTGCAATCGCCCGGCCTGGTCGTCCGCGGCGGGCTGGGGCAGGACAATGTGGTCAATACCGGCCGGATGATCGGCGCGCTTGATCTGGGCGACAATGCCGATCTCTACGATGGCCGTCTCGGCTCGGTGACGGGGGAAGTCGCAGGCGGGGCGGGCAACGACACGCTGCGCGGCGGCAACGAGGTGAATATCCTCTCTGGCGGCAGCGGCGACGATTTCCTGTTCGGCGGCAATAGCGCGACCGACCTGCGCGACGAGCTTTATGGCGGCGATGGCAGGGACTGGATCGACGGCGGCTATGGCAATGACGAGATCCGCGGCGGCAGCGGCGATGACACGATGTCGGGCGATTTCGGCGCCGATACGCTGATCGGCAACGATGGCAAGGACAACCTGCTGGGCGGGGCGCTGTCGGACATGCTGTTCGGCGGGGCGGGCAGCGACACGCTGAACGGCGGCTTTGGCCATGACCGGCTGAACGGCGGGGCAGGGGCGGACCGCTTCTTCCATATCGGCGTGGCGGGCCATGGCTCGGACTGGATCCAGGATTACAGCGGTGATGCGCGCGACATCCTGGTCTGCGGGCTTGCCGGGGCCATGCGGTCGCAGTTCCAGGTGAACATCGCCAATACCCCCGGGGCCGGCGCCGCAGGCGTGCAGGAGGCCTTCGTGATCTACCGGCCCACCGGCCAGATCCTCTGGGCGCTGGTCGATGGCGCG
>JACSRN010000024.1 GCA_014879735.1 Paracoccaceae bacterium | reverse complement strand
GGGGCAGCACCGCGCCGGTGGCGGTGTCGCGGCCCAGCCATTCGGCGGTGCGCGCGGCAAAGGCGCCCGGGCGCGGGGCATAGTAGACAGCAAAGCGTTTCATCTGGTTCATGGCGGGCGGGGTATCGCACAACTGTCACGCCGATGTGACGGGACCCTGTCATTGGGCACCTCTGGCCACGGACTGCAAGACAGGACTGCATGACATGACGACCGAAACCATTCTTGCCAATGCCACCCTTGTCCTGCCGGACGAGGTTTTGCGCGGCCAGATCCACCTGGCCGCCGGCCGGATCGCCGGGATTTCCGCCGGAACGGGCATCCCGCCGGGCGCCGTGGACTGTGGCGGCGATTTCATATTGCCCGGTCTGATCGAACTGCATACCGACAACCTGGAACGCCATATCGAGCCGCGGCCCAAGGTCGGCTGGCCGCATGGCCCTGCCATCATCGCCCATGATGCCGAGCTTGCCAGTGTCGGTATCACCACGGTGTTCGATGCGCTGCGCGTGGGGTCGATCGTGTCGCACGGCCAGACGGATTACGGCGAATATGCCCGGGTGCTGGCCAGCGAAATCCTCGGGCTTAGGTCCGGCGGGCTGCTCCGGATCAGCCATTTCCTGCATCTGCGCGCCGAGATCTGCTCGGAGACCCTGATCGAGGAACTGGCGAAATTCGGCCCCGAGGACCGGATCGGCATCGTCAGCCTGATGGACCATACCCCGGGCGAGCGCCAGTTCCGCGACATGAGCCAGTTGCGCAACTATCTGAGCGGCAAGCGCGGCATCACCGGGGCAGAGTTCGACGCCCATGTCGCCACCCGCCGCAGGCTGAAGGCACGCAACGGCGCGGCGCATGAGGCCGCCGCGGTGGCCGCCGCGCGCCGCTATGGCGCGGTTCTGGCCAGCCATGACGACACCGATCCCGCCCATGTCTTGTGCTCGGCCGGACATGGCGCGCATTTCGCCGAATTTCCCACCACGATCGAGGCCGCACGCGCCTGCCACGATCACGGCATCAGGGTGATGATGGGTGCGCCGAACCTGATCCGGGGCGGCAGCCATTCCGGCAATGTCGCGGCGCAGGATCTGGCCGAGGCCGATCTGCTGGACATCGTGTCTTCGGATTACGTGCCCTCGGCGCTGCTGTCGGCGGCGCTGATGCTGGGCGATCTCTGGGGCAACATGGCGCGCGGCATCGCCACGGTCACGGCCGCGCCCGCCGATGCCGTCGACCTGCCCGACCGGGGTCGACTGGTGCCCGGTGCGCGCGCAGATGTGATCCGCGTGACCCGGATCGGCAATGCCGGTGCGGTGCGCGGGGTCTGGGTCCAGGGACGCCGCGTCGGCTGATCAGCGGCGGTCCGGTGCGGCGCCAACGCCACCCGGGGCGATGGCCACGGTTTTCACGATGGCGTGGCAGGTCTCGCCCTCGGCCAGCGCCATGGCCGCCGCCGACCGCCGCGTGACCAGCGCCGTCAGCCGGTCTTCGCCCGCCGCCAGCATCACCAGCACGCGCCCGCCGGGGCCATCGGCCAGCCGCTCGATCCGGCCCTGCAGCAGGTTCAGCGCCGACAATCCTTCGGGGCGGCTACGGGCAAGGATCACATCCTGCGCCGCGATGCGGATGCGGATCCGCGCGCCGGGTGGGGCGGGCACTTGCGGCAGCCACAGCGTGCCGGCTTCGGCGGCAAGTTCGCTCAGCCCGTCGGGGTGATGCGCGACGATGCGGGCGGTCAGCAGTGAGGAAAGCTCCTGCAGATCGGTCGCTTCGGCACTGGCCAGCACCTCGGCCGGCGGGCCCACGGCCGCCACCCGCCCGCCCCGCAGCGCGACAACTGTGGTCGCCAGCCGCGCCACCTCGGCGGTGGAATGGCTGACATACAGGATCGGCACGCCGGCCTCGTCGCGCAACCGTTCGAAATAGGGCAGGATCTCGGCCTTGCGCGCCTCGTCCAGCGCGGCGAGGGGTTCATCGGCCAGGATCAGCCGCGGCGCCGAAAGCAATGCCCGGCCAAGGCCGACGCGCGCCTTCTCGCCGCCCGACAGGGCACCGGGACGCCGCGCCAGCAGGGGGCCTATTCCCAGCATCGCGACCACCCGCTCCAGGCTTTCGCGCGGCAGGCCGCGGGGGGCGAACCACCGGCCGAACAGCAGGTTCTGCCGCACGGTCAGATGCGGGAAAAGCCGGCCCTCCTGAAAGACATAGCCGATCCGGCGGCGATGGGGCGGCAGGAACAGCCCGGCCTCGGTATCGGCCAGCACCCGTTCACCCACGACGATCCGCCCGGCCTGTGGTCGCAGCAGGCCCGCCACGGCATTGACGACCGAAGTCTTGCCCGACCCCGAGGCGCCGTAAAGCACCGTCAGCCCCGGCGGCGCGGTGAAATCCACGTCAAGCCGGAATTCGCCGAGGCTGTGGCGCAGCGCAACCGAAAGCGTCATTGCCCCGCCACCATCCGCGCCACCCGCCGGCTGACCCATTCCGAAAGCAGCAAGGCCGCCATGGCAATGACGATGGCCACGACGACAAGTCGCGCGGCATCGTTTTCGCCTCCCGGGATCTGGAGAAAGCTGTAGATCGCTGAGGGCAGGGTCTGGGTCTGGCCGGGGATATTCGAGACGAAGGTGATCGTGGCGCCGAATTCGCCCATCGCCTTGGCGAAGGCAAGAATCGCACCGGCGACGATGCCGGGCAAGATCAGTGGCAGGGTGACGGTCAGGAACACCCACAGCCGCCCGGCGCCCAGCGTGGCCGCCGCCTGTTCCAGCTTTGGATCCACCGCCTCGATCGCCAGCCGAATCGCCCGCACCATCAGCGGAAAGGCCATGATCCCGGCCGCCAATGCCGCACCCGTCCAGCGGAAGGCAAAGACGATGCCGAACCACTGGTCCAGAAACTGCCCCAATGCGCCCCGGCGCCCGAAGGTCAGCAGCAGCAGATAGCCGGTGACGACCGGCGGCAGGATCAGCGGCAGATGGACAAGGCCGTTCAGCAACTGCCGCCCCGGAAACCGCCCGCGCGCCAGTGCAAGGGCGACGAATACGCCAAGCGGCAGGCTGAACAGCGTGGCCGTGGCCGAGACGCGCAGCGATAGCGCCACCGCGCGCCATTCCTCGGGGCTGAGCCAGTCTGTCATGCGGGCCTCAGTTCAGGACGCGGAATCCCTGCGCCGCAAAGACCGCATCGCCGCTGTCCGAGGTGATCGCCCCGAGGAAGGCATTGTCGGCAGCGTCGGCGGCCCCGGTCAGCAGCGCGCCGGGATAGGTGATCGTCGGGTAGCTGCTTTCGGGGAAGGTGCCAATAACCTTCACCGCCGGATCGGCGGCCGCATCGGTGGCGTAGACGATACCGTAGGGTGCCTCACCGGTCGAGACCAGCGCCAGCGCGGCGCGAACGTTGTCGGCCTGCGCCACCGACGGCTCGACTGCCGACCACAGGCCAAGCGATTGGAGTGCGGCCTTGCCATATTGGCCGGCCGGCACCGAATCGACCATTGCCATCGACAGCTTTTCATCGCCCAGCAGGGTCTTCAGGTCGAGACCGGGCCCGATTTCCACCGCGGCGGCATCCGGGTCGTGCGCCACCAGCACCAGGGTGTTGCCGAACAGGTCGCTGCGGCTGCCTGGCGCGACAAGGCCGGCCTTCTCGACCTCGTCCATCCATTTCGGTGCCGCCGAGATGAAGATGTCGGCCGGTGCACCCTCGATGATCTGCTTTGCCAATGCGTTCGAGCCGGCATAGCTGATCGTCACGGTATTGCCGGTGGTGGCCTGGAACTGGGCTGCCACCTCGTCCAGCGCGGTTTTCATCGATGCGGCGGCGAATACCACCACCTCTTCGGCCATGGCGGGCAGGCCCGCCACCAGCGAAAGGGCGACGGCAAGGGCGGACGGGCGCAGGCGGCGAAAGTTCATTCTGGGTTCCCTGTGATATGTTTGCTTGAACATATCGCAGATCGATACGCTGCAGGGCAAGGGTTATTTCTCTGCAGACATATCCCTCTGCATCAGCGGTGTCGGGGTGCTGCTGCCTTCAGCCCGCTGCCGGAAAGGTCAGCGTCACGGTCAGCCCGGGGGCATTGTCGGCCAGCCGCAACCCGGCGCCATGCAGATCTGCGATGGCGGCAACCAGCGACAGGCCAAGGCCGTTGCCCGGCGTTGTCCGGCTGCGGTCCAGCCGGTAGAGCCGGCGCAGCACCTTGTCCTCTTCGCCGGGCGGAATGCCGGGGCCAGTGTCTGCGACCGTCAACACCACGCCCGCCGGCGTGTCGGCGACCGACAGGTCGATCCGCGCCCCCCTTGGCGTGTGGCGCAAGGCATTCTCGATCAGATTGGCGATCACCTGCCCCAGCAGGCCCTTGTCGCCCATCACCGGCGGCACATCGGTGGCGGGCAAGGTCAGGCTCAGGGCATGGCCGCTGTCTTCGGCGGCGGGTTCATAGATCTCGGCAAAGGTGCGGGCGATGTCGGTCAGATCGACCGGGACAAAGCGCAGGCGCGGGGCGCCGCCCTCGATCTGGGCGATCTGCAGCAGCGCGTGGAACACGGCCACCGCCCGCTCTGCCTCTTCGGCGGCGCGGGCTGCGATGGCGGCCTCGGCACTGTCTTCGGGCAGCAGATCGTTCAGATCGGACAGCAGGACGGCGATCCGTTGCACCGGCGTCTTCAGGTCATGTGCAATATCGGCCGAGACCTGACGCAATGCCGTGGTCGCCGCCTCCTGCGCGGCGGCCATGTGGTCGATCCCCGCGCCGATCCGGGCAAGGTCGTCGCGTTGCCCGGTCTCACCCACCCGTGCGGTCAGATCGCCCGCGGCCAGGCCTTCCAGCGTCGCCTCAATCCGCGCCACCCGCCGCGCGCCGCGCAGCGACAGCAGGACCGCGCCGCCGACCGAGATCAGCAGCGTGGGGACAAGGTTCAGCACCGACAGCCGGATGAAGGCGCCTTCCAGATCGGTCAGCGGCTTGCGGCTTTCGGCCACGACCAGCAGCCCGCCTGCCGCCGGCACGATGCGGCTGACATAGCCGAGCCGGCCAAGGGCCTTGCCCCCCGGGCGGGGAAAAAGCTGCACCTCGCCATTCTCGACCTCGGCCCGCGCATTGCCGACGCTGGCCCCGTCCGAGGTCAGGAAGACGAAGATCCGGTCGGCGGGATCGGCGCCCGCGGCCTCGGCGGCGACCAGGGCGGCCAGTGTCTCTGGCGTGGCGGCAATGCGGAAGCCTGACAGATGCTGGTCGATATTTGCGCCGATGTTCGCCTCCATGTCGCGGCGCAGCGACAGATAGGCCAGCGAAAAGGTCGTCAGGCTGACAAGCGCGATCACCGCCACCAGCACCAGCGCCGTCCGTACCGGCGTCGAGCGCAGGAGGGCACGCAGGCGGCGGGCCATGGCTCAGCCGTCGATCCGGTAGCCGGCACCGCGCACGGTTTTCAGCAGTTCGGTGGCAAAGGGCTTGTCGATCTTGGCGCGCAGGCGGCTGATATGGGTTTCGACCACATTGGTCTGCGGATCGAAACTGATGTCCCACACCGCCTCCAGCAGCATGGTGCGGGTCTGCACCCGGCCCTTGCGGCGCAGAAGATGTTCCAGCAGCGCGAATTCGCGCGGCAGAAGGTCGATCTCGACCCCGCCGCGGGTTACGGTGCGGCGGATCAGGTCCATGCGCAGGTCGCCCGCGGTCAGCACAGTATCCTCGACCTGGGCCTTTGGCCGGCGCGCCAGCGCCGCCAGCCGGGCCGAAAGCTCGCCGAAGGCGAAGGGTTTGACCAGATAGTCGTCGGCGCCGGCCTGCAGGCCCTCGATCCGGTCCTCGACCCCGCCGATGGCGGTCAAAAACAGTGTCGGTGTCGCAACCCGTGCCGCCCGCAAGGCGCGGACCAGCGACAACCCGTCCAGCCCCGGCAGCATGCGGTCGACCACCAGTACGTCATGCGCGCCAGACAGCGCCAGCGGCAGCGCATCGCGCCCGTCGGCAACATGATCGACGACATGGCCCTCCTGCCGCAGCCCTTTCAGGATGTAGTCGGCCGTGGTGCGGTCGTCCTCGACGACGAGTATCTTCATGCTCCTGTCCATCACCTGTCGCATGCGCGGCTGCATCCGAGTTCCTGTCCTGTTATCGCATCTGCCGGCTGCCGCAAACCCGGGCGGGGCATTCCTTTGCCGGGGTTTGCGGCATCAGTGCCTTCTGGCAGGCGAAGCCTTCACGCCGCTGACCGCGACATTACAAACCTGCAACGACGTGGCGCAGGTGGCGCCATGGTCCCTTTGGGCGGCGCTGCGTGACGATGCCTCCGCTCACGCGGTCGCGAGCGCCGGCCGGTGCGAGTTGATGCGGATTGCAGAATTGCAATCTTCTTGCGCGCCGCCTGCAAGGTGGCACCCCAATCTTGATGCCAGAGCGCGGCCCCGGACCGGCGGCCCCCCTTGCAGGAGTTAACACATGACCATGACCCATCTTTCCCGGAAGACCCGCGTTGCCGGTCTTGCCCTTGCCGCGATCCTTGGCGCAACCAGCCTGACCGCGCTGGCCCCTGGGCCCACCCCCGCCCTGGCCGGGACCGTTCCCGCTGGCGGCTATGTCGATCTGGTCGAGCGCGTCTCGCCCGCCGTTGTCTATATCGAAGTGACGAAGACGATGGATCCCGCGCTGATGCGGGGCACCGAGGGCATGCCCTTCGAGGAGTTCGGCCGCCGCTTCGGCCTGCCGATGCCCGGCGGCCCGGACGGCCACCGCGGCCCGGGCGACCAGGGGATGGAGCAGCAGGGGCTCGGCACCGGCTTCATCATCTCGAAAACCGGCGACATCGTGACCAACAACCATGTCGTCGAAGGCGCCGACAGCGTGACGGTGAAACTGTCCGACGGGACCAGCCTGAAGGCCGAGGTGGTGGGGACCGATCCGGCCACCGATCTGGCGCTGATCCGGGTGAAGGCCGACCACGACCTGCCGACCGTCGCATGGGGTGACAGCGAGGCGCTGAAGGTTGGCCAGGATGTGGTGGCGATCGGAAACCCGTTCGGCCTGGGCAACACCGTGACCTCGGGAATCGTCTCGGCCCTTGGCCGCGACATCCAGACCGGCCCCTTCGACAATTACATCCAGACCGACGCGGCGATCAACCAGGGCAATTCGGGCGGGCCGCTGTTCAATGCCGCGGGCGAGGTTGTGGGCATCAACACCGCGATCTACTCGCCCTCGGGCGGCTCGGTCGGAATAGGCTTTGCCGTGCCCTCTGACATGGCAATGTCGGTGATCGCCGATCTTGGCGCCGATGGCACGGTCGAGCGCGGCTGGCTGGGCGTGCGGATCGCGCCGGTAGGCGATGACGTCGCCGCCGCACTGGGGCTGGCGCAGGATAGCGGGGCGATGGTGGCCGATGTCACGGATGGTACCCCCGCGGCCAAGGCCGGGTTGCAGCGCGGCGATATCGTGACGGCGGTGAATGGCACCGAGGTGAAGGATCCGGGCGATCTGACCCGGCTGATCGCGACCGCAAAGCCCGGCGAGGAGGTACAGATCGACCTGCTGCGCGCCGGCAAGCCGACCGAAGTCTCGGTCGTGCTGGGCAACCGCGCCGATCTCAAGGCCTGATCCGGGCCACCCAAAAGCCGCTGTCGGGCATCACAGGATGCCCGACAGCACATTCACGCACAGCGCCAGCACGCCGAGATTGAAGAAGAAGGCAAACAGCCCCTGCAGCGTGGCGACCCTTCGGATCCGGCGCGAATTGATGGCGATGTCGGCGGTCTGGCAGGTCATGCCGATGGTGAAGGCGAAATAGACAAAATCGGCGAAGACGGGCTCGGAATTGTCGGGCAGGGAAATGCCGCCGGCATCGTCACCATCCTTCTGATCATAGTACATCTGCGCATAATGGTAGCTGAAGACCAGGTTGGCGAACATCCAGGCCAGCACCAGCGTGCAGATCACCGCGCTGAACTGCAGCCCGGTCATCTGGTGCATGTCCTGCATCATCCGCGTCAGCGCAACCGTGATGACGCTCAGCACCGCCGTCGCCGAAAGGAGCAGCAGAAATCGCCCGCCATCGTCGCGGATCGCCGCCGCGCGGGCGTTGTCGGCATCGGCGGCCAGCCAGAGCGGGACCGAGGTGGCAAGAAACAGTGCCGCTGCAACGTCGAACCCCAGGATGATGGCACTTTCGGGATTGATGCTTGGGGCGGTAAAGGCCGCCGTCGCGGCGAAGACCACCAGGAAAAGCAGGAATCGCGGATGGGGCAGGCGAAGCATGGCAGGGATCCTCCGGCGCCGGGAACTGGCCCCAGAGTGGGGAAATGGCCGCGGTTGCGCAACGCCTGGCGGACCGCGCCGCAGGAGAGAAAACGCCCCGGAGAAAATATTCGTCGGGACAGGGATCCGGCGCCCGTCATGCGCGTTCTTCCAGCGTGCGAACGAAGGCGAAAGCGGTGCCGCAGAGAGACTGTCTGCGGCGCTGCAGAGAATGGCTGCGATGAGCCCGCAGCGCCGGGACCGAATCGACTCGGGCCGGGCGCGGGTTCTGATCGATATAGACTGTAACAAACGACCGGATATTGGAGTGTTCAAATGACCGAACTTGTCGTCATCGGCTATGACAACGTTGAAACTGCGGAAGCGGCGCGCAAGAAACTGTTCGAACTTTCGAACGACTATTACGCCGATGTCGGCGATGCGGTCGTCGCGGTGTCGGATGCGGATGGCAAGGTCAGCCTGCACCAGATGGTGAACCCCTGGGCGCTGGGTGCGATGTCCGGTTCGGCCTGGGGCCTGTTGCTTGGCCTTCTGTTCCTGAACCCGCTTCTTGGTCTTGTTACCGGGGCGGCTGCCGGTGCGCTGACTGGCGCCCTGTCGGACTTCGGCATTCGCGACGATTTCATGAAGGATGTCGCAAAGACGCTTGCCCCGGGCAAGGCCGCGCTGTTCATGATGGCGCGCAATGTGACCTCGGACCGCGTGATCAGCCATCTGGCTGAACTGGGTGGCACCGTGCTGCGCACCAATCTCGATTCCACCGACGAGGCCAAGCTGCGCGAAGTCTTCGCCAAGGCGCAAAGCCAGGCCAAGGCGCAGGAGACCGCCACCGGCGAGGCTGCCGGCGCCAAGGCTTGAACCAAGACAGCCAAGACAGATTGACCAGGGCGGGCTGATGCCCAGCTGAAGGAGCGGAAGCCAAAGGATCGGGGGCGTGTTGTCACGCCCCCTTTTTCGATCCGTGGCGAGGAAGGACCACCGAAGAACGGCGGCCCGGCAGATGACGACCGGAACCGGCCGGGCGCAATCCGACAGGAATCTGCAGCGGGCGGCGCTGCAGCGGACGTTTTGGCGGGTGCCGGCTCAGGCGCTCAGCAGCACCACGCCGGCGCCGATCATCTGGCCCCGCGCCTCTTCCATCGAACCGCCAAGATCGATCCCGCGGCAGAGGTCGCGACGAACCGACACTTTGTAGCCCAGCCGCACGGCATCAAGCGCGGAATAGGCCACACAATAGTCGGTGGCGAGGCCGACGAAGGTCAATTGCGTGATGCCGCGGCTGTCGAGATAGCCCTCAAGACCCGTGGGCGTGGTCCGGTCGTTCTCGAAGAAGGCCGAGTAGCTGTCGATGGCGGCGCGAAAGCCCTTGCGGACAATCAGTTGCGCCGGATCGGTGCGCAGATCCGGGTGAAACGCCCCGCCCTCGGTGCCGATCAGGCAGTGGACCGGCCACAGGACCTGTTGACCGTATGACATTTCGACGATGCTGAACGGCGCAGCACCGGGGTGGTTTGCCGCGAAGGATGCATGGTCGGCCGGGTGCCAGTCCTGCGTCAGCACAATGGTCTGGAATTCGTCCATCAGCGCGTTGATGCCGGGAACGATCTCGTCTCCGCCAGCGACGGCAAGCGCGCCGCCGGGGCAAAAGTCGTTCTGCATGTCGATAACGATCAGGGCTTCGGTCGCGTCGCGCATCGGGGCCTCCTTTCGGGGATGGGTCCGGGTGGGGTGCGGCAGAGGTTCCGGCAAACGCGCCACCCAAGGGTCGGGTTCCGGCTTAGGGTCGGCCCGCCCCTGCGTCAAGCAGGGGTCTTGCCAAGGACGGGACGCGGGTCCATTCCCCGGGCATGTGGATCATCGCCGCCCTTTACCATTTTACCCGCTTCGACGACCCCGCTGCCCTGCGTGCGCCGTTGCTGGCGCTGTGCAAGGCCATGGATGTGAAGGGGTCGCTTCTTCTGGCCACAGAGGGGATGAACGGAACGATTGCCGGGCAAAGGGCCGGGATCGATGCGGTTCTGGCCCATCTGCGCAGCCTTCCCGGCTGCGCCGCGCTGGAATGGAAGGAGGCCACCGCCGAGGCGCCGCCCTTCGGCCGGATGAAGATAAAGCTCAAGCGGGAGATCGTGACCATGGGCGTGCCGGGCATCGACCCGCGCGTGACGGTGGGCGCCTATGTCGCACCCGGGGACTGGAATGCCCTGATCTCGGCACCCGATGTGGCCGTGATTGACACACGCAACGACTATGAGGTTGCGATCGGCACTTTCCGCGGTGCCATCGACCCGCAAACCCGCAGCTTCCGGGACTTTCCCGCCTGGTGGCAGGCCAATCGCGATCGCTTCGCCAACATGCGTATCGCCATGTTCTGTACCGGGGGAATCCGCTGCGAGAAGGCGTCGAACTACCTTCTTGGCCAGGGCGTGCCCGAAGTGTTTCACCTGAAGGGCGGCATCCTGAAATATCTGGAAGAGGTGCCGCAGGCACAATCGCTCTGGGACGGGAAATGCTACGTCTTCGATCAGCGCGTGTCGGTCGGGCAGGGGCTGGTGCCGGGCGACCACATCTCTTGCGGCGCCTGCCGCAGGCCGGTGTCACCGGCGGATCGCGCGCATTCCGATTACGAGCAGGGCGTGTCCTGCCCGGCCTGCGCCAGTGAATATTCCGCTACCGACCGGGCCCGGTTCCGCGAACGCCAGCGCCAGATGCAGATCGCCGCAGCGCGCGGAGAGCGGCATCTGGGCGGCTGACTCGCGGCAGCCCCGCGGGGTGGCACCTGCGGGTGGCGCATGGGGATCGGAATCCGCAAAAGGCGGCCCGCGGGCCGCCTTTTGCGTCGTTGCTGCCGGCGCCGGCTTCGCCCGGGCTCAG
Organism: Paracoccaceae bacterium; assembly: GCA_014879735.1. GTDB lineage: Bacteria > Pseudomonadota > Alphaproteobacteria > Rhodobacterales > Rhodobacteraceae > Pseudogemmobacter. The sequence goes on along the minus strand of JACSRN010000024.1, from coordinate 9,146 downwards.
GCCAATGCTTCGGCCGGGGTCTTCTCGGCCAACATCTCCCGTGCCATCGGGATGACCTTTTCGCCGTAAAGCCGCAGGCTTTCCATCAACTGGCCATGGGGCATCGGCCCCGTCGCGTATTTCAGGTCGAAGCGGGCAAGTCCCAGCGTGCCGGCCGTCTCCGCGATCTTGCGGGCCACGGTCTCGGGGCTGCCGACATAAAGGGCGCCGTGGCGGATCTCGTTCAGGAAATTCGCCTTGGCGACCGGCGGCCAGCCGCGCTCGCGACCAAGACGGCCGTAATTTTCCCGATAATGCGGCCAGAACTGCTCGGCTGCCTCTTCGTCGGTTGCGGCAACATGGCCCGGCGAATGCACGCCGATCGGACGATGCGGGCGGCCCAACTGGTCGGCGGCGCGATGGTAGAGATCGACGAAGGGCACAAACCGCCGCGCATCGCCGCCGATGATCGCCAGCATCAGTTGCAGATCGTGGCGCACCACGCGGACGACCGATTCCGGACTGCCGCCGACGCCGACCCAGACGGTCATCCCCTCGGGGCCAAGCGGTGGATAGACGATCTGGTCCTGCAGCCCGCTGCGGGTCTTGCCCGACCAGGTGACGCGGTCTTCCTTGACCAGCTTTGCAAAGAGATCGAGCTTTTCCTCGAATAACTGGTCGTAATCGGCGGTGTCAAAGCCGAACAGCGGGTAGCTTTCCGTGAAGGATCCTCGGCCGAGAATCGGTTCGGCCCGGCCGCCCGACAGCGCGTTGAGCGTGGAGAACCGCTCGAACACCCGCACGGGGTCGTCGGTCGACAGCACGGTCACTGCCGTGCCCAGCTTGATCCGGTCGGTGCGGCCGGCCAGCGTTGCCAGCACGATTTCGGGGGCCGAAATCGCGAAATCGGGCCGGTGGTGTTCACCCAGGCCGATGAAGTCGATGCCGACCTGATCGGCGAGAACGCCCTGTTCCACCACGTCGCGCAGAACCTGGTCCTGCGGTTTGGGCAGGCCGTCGGCGTCAAGCGCCACGTCGCCAAAAGTATCGATGCCAAGAGAGAGGGTCATTGTCTCCTCCTTTCCTTGTCTCGAAGATAGGAACGGCGCCGGCCGGAACCAGTCTGCATCCGCGCAGATCCGTTCCCGCACCGGCGCACGCCCAGCCCGGATGTGCCGCATATTCCCTGATCCGGCGTCTTTCGTCGGGCGCGCTGGTCCGGAACGCCGCGGCGCTGGTGTCAGCGCAGCAGGGCGTTGGCGTGGAATGCGATGTGATCCTCGATGAAGGAGGCGACGAAGAAATAGCTGTGGTCATAGCCCTTCTGCATCCGGATCGTGCCGCCCTGCCGCCGTTCGGCCATGGCGGTGGCCAGCGTCTCGGGTTTCAGCAGGTCGAGAAACTGGTCGGCCGTGCCCTGGTCGACCAGCATCGGCCCGTCAAAGCCGAAGCGGCGCATCAGCAGCGTCGCATCATGCGGCGTCCAGGTCGCCTCGTCCGTGCCCAGATAGGCGGTGAACTGTTTCCTGCCCCAATCGCTGGCCGTCGGATTGCAGATCGGCGCAAAAGCGGAAACCGAGCGGAACCGGCCAGGAAAGCTCATCGCCAGGGTCAGTGCGCCATGGCCGCCCATGGAATGCCCGGTGATCGCCTGCGCCGTATCGTCCAGCGGGAAGGCACTGAACAGAAGGCGCGGCAGATCCTCGGCCACATAGTCCCACATCTGGAAATGCGGTGCCCAGGGCGCCTCGGTCGCGTTCACGTAAAACCCCGCGCCCTGGCCAAGGTCGAAGGCGGCGTCATTGGCGACATCGTCGCCGCGCGGGCTGGTGTCGGGAAACACCAGCGCGATGCCGGCTTCGGCGGCCCAGCGCTGCGCCCCCGCCTTGACCATGGCATTTTCATGCGTGCAGGTCAGGCCCGACAGATACCACAGCACGGGAACCGGCTGGTCCTCGGCCGCCTCGGGCAGGAACAGGCCGAAGGTCATGTCGGTGCCGGTGGCTGCCGAAGCATGGGAATAGACGCCCTGCACGCCTCCGAAGCAGCGGTTTTCCGAGAGGGTTTTCATGGTGGCTCCTTTCCGGGGACGGGTCGTTCGATGGCGGCCGCACCTGTGCGATCACACCCATGCGATCACCAGGGGCAGCGTCAGGATGCTGGCTGCGGTCGAGAACAGGATCGCGGTCGAAACACGTTGTGGCGCCACCCTGTAGTGCTGGGCAAGGATATAGATGTTTCCCGCAACCGGAAGGGCGGCCGCGGCGATCATCACGCCGGCCGCCTCGCGCGCGACCGGAAAAATCGCCAGCGCCGACAGCGCGACCGCCGCCGGATGCAGGATCAGCTTGGAGGCCGAAAGCCAGGCCGCCACGGCGGCGCGCTCGGCCGACCGGCCTGCCAGCGAGGCGCCGATGGCGAACAGCGCGCAGGGCGTGGCGGAACTGCCAAGCAGGGCCAGCGTTTCGTCCATCGCCCCCGGCACCGGCAGCCCCAGCCCGGACCACAGAAACCCCGCGACCATCGAGGCGATCATCGGGTTCGTGGCCAGCCCCACGAGCGGCGGCCCCAGCGCAGCCAGCCCCGACCGACCGCCCTTTGCGCTGCCCCGCGACGCGGTGATCAGCAAGGTGACAAGCGAGGAGAAGACGATCATGTCGATGGTCAGCACCATCAGCAGGGGCCCGGCGGCGGCGGGCCCGAGCAGAAGTCCGAGCATCGGAATCCCCAGAAAGCCGGTGTTGCCGATGGTGCCGCATTGCGCCTCGATCGCTGCCTCGGCCACGGTCACGCCGCGCAGGCGCGACAGGGCAAAGAGGATCGCGTAAAGCCCACCCGTCGCCACCAGATAGGCGGCAACGAAGACCGGATCCCAGATCTCGGCCAGCGAGAGATTCACCGTCAGCCGGAACAGCATGGCCGACAGCGCGAAATAGAACACGAATTTGGTCAGCCAGGCCGTGGCATCCGGTGGGAACACCCGAAACCGCCCCGCGCCGTAGCCAAGGCCGATGACTGCAAAGAACGGCAGGGTTTTCAGGAAGATCGCCAGCATGGTCCCTGCCTCTCATGCCGGGACGGAAAGGGCAAGCCGGGCTAGCGGAAGACGCTGAGGATCTCGGCCAGCGGCTTCTTGCGCTTGGCGGCAGCAGGCACGGTCGCCGCCGCGGCAGGATAACCGACGGGCAGGATCATCACCGGCTTTTCCTGCGCCGGCCGCCCCAGCATCCCGGTCAGGAACGCCATGGGATTGGGGGTATGTTCCAGGCAGACCAGCCCGGCATGGTGGATCGCCGCAATCAGCATGCCGGTGGCGATGCCCACGCTTTCGGGTACGTAGTAGTTCTTGTAGCGCGCGCCATCTTCGGTCGTTCCCCAGCGCTGGGCAAAGATCACGATCAGCCAGGGTGCATCGGTCAGATGCGGCTTTTCGCAGCCGGTGCCGATCGGCTCCAGCGCGGCAAGCCATTCATCGCCGGCCCCGCCCTGATAGAAGGCGCGTTCCTCGGCCTCGGCGGCAGCCCGAATCCGCGCCTTCATCTCGGGGTTCGCGATAGCGGCAAAATGCCAGGGCTGATGATTCGCGCCCGATGGTGCCGTGCCTGCGGCCGCGATACAGGCGGCGATCACCGCCTCGTCCACCGGCTGCGCGGAATATTGCCGCACCGAATGGCGCTTGCGCATGAAGGCCAGGAAATCCTCGACTGCGCGCAGGCTTTCGGCGGGGTCGAGCTGAATCCGGTCAGGCAGTGCAAGCGGCCGATACCCGACCTCGCCCCTGCGATACATCATCCACCTCCGATCAGGGCCCCGGCCGCAAAGACCAGGGCACCACCGACCACGACCTGAAAGACCGCGCGCACAAACGGGGTTTCCATATAGCGGTTCTGGATCCAGGCGATGGCCCACAATTCGATGAAGACGACCAGGATGGCGATGACGGTCGCGGTCCAGAAATCGGCGATCAGATAGGGCAGCGCATGGCCAAGCCCGCCGATTGTCGTCATGATTCCCGAGGCAAGGCCGCGTTTGAGCGGGCTGCCGCGCCCGGACAACACGCCATCGTCATGCGCCGCCTCGGTGAAACCCATCGAGATGCCGGCGCCGATGGCGGCAGCGAGGCCCACGGTCAGCGTGGTGGCGCTGTCCTTGGTGGCGAAAGCGGTGGCGAAGATCGGCGCCAGGGTCGAGACCGAGCCGTCCATCAGCCCGGCAAGACCGGGCTGCACCCAGGTCAGGATGAACTGGCGCCGTTCGGCGTGGTCCTCCTCGGCACGGGTTTCGGCATCGATGGCCCCGGTCATCTCGTCGGCCTTTGCCTCATGCACCTCCTCGGCGGCAGCCAGATCGCCCAGCAGCTTGCGCGTGGCGGCATCCTGTGTGCGCTCGGCGGCCCTGCGGTAGAACTCGGCCGCCTGATGCTCCATCGCACTGGCCTCGGTCCGGATCGCGGCAAGCGACAGGTTCGATGCCAGCCAGACCGGCCGGCGGGCATACCAGCCCGCGACATGTTCGCGCCGGATCAGCGGGATCGTGGCGCCGAATCGCGCCTGGTGCAGGTCGATCAGCCGCTGGCGGTGACTGTCCTCCTCCTCGGCCATGCGGTCGAAAACCGCGGCCGTCGCCGGGTAATCCGGCGCCAGGCGGGCCGCAAAGCTGCGATAGATGCGGGCGTCATCCTCTTCGGATGAAATCGCCAGCGCCAGCACCTCCTGTTCGCTCAGGTCGCGGAAACGGCGGCGGTTCGAGAGTGCGGAGAACATCGGAAACCTCTTTAGAATGGTTCCAAATTATCGGCGTGCCAGGAAAACGCAAGCCGTGCCGCCGCGCCAGGGCGCCGCACCAAGGGTCAAAACGCCAGCAGGCCAAGCCTGCCGGCGGCCGGCTGGTGGCGCGGTCGTCTGCCGGCGGCGATTGCCCGGGCGTCGCATCGCCGGTTGCGACCCGGTCGCCGCGGCCGGTTCGCGCGGTCGCTTGCCCGCCAGGGATCGGGCCGCGCGGCGGCACCCCTAGCCATTGGTCTTCAGCACCTGCCCGGCAAGATAGAGCGAGCCGCAGATCAGCACCCGCGCCTCGGGGTTGGTCGCGACAATTTCGGCCAGCGCTGCGCCGACGGACGCTGCCGTCTGCGCGGCAAGGCCTGCCGCTTGCGCCGCGTTGCGGGTGGTTTCCGCGGGCAGGGTGTTCTTTTCGCCCGGAATCTCCACGGCATAAAGCCGGGTGGCCTGGGGCGCGATGGGACGCATGTAGCCGGCCACATCCTTGGTGTTCAGCATGCCGCAGATCAGGAAGGTTTCGCGCCGCGGCATGCCGGCCAGCGTTGCCGCTACCGCCTCGCCCCCGGCCGGGTTGTGCCCGCCGTCGAGCCAGAGTTCCACCCCGGGCGCGCTTTCGGCCAGCGGGCCGTGACGCAGGCGCTGCATGCGGGCGGGCCAGAAGGCACGGGTGACGGCGGCCTCGCAGGCGGCCTCATCGCGGCCGAGGTGACGCAGCGCCGCCAGCGCCGCACCGGCGTTCTGAACCTGATGCGGGCCGGGCAGGTTCGGCAGCGGCAGATCGAGCAGCCCGGTCTCGTCCTGAAACACCATCCGGCCGCGATCGGCATGACAATGCCAGTGCTGGCCCCAGGCGAGCAGCGGCGCGCCAAGACGGTTGGCGCGGGCCTCGATCACCGCCATTGCCTCGGGCGGCTGCGGTCCGACGACGACGGGAACGCCGCGCTTCACGATCCCGGCCTTTTCGCCGGCAATCTCGGCCAGGGTCTCGCCCAGATATTGCTGATGGTCGATCGAGATCGGGGTCAGGATCGTCAGCGCCGGGTGATCCACCACATTGGTCGCGTCAAGCCGACCGCCAAGCCCGACCTCCAGCAGCGTCCAGTCCGCCGGCGTGCGGGCAAAGGCCAGCAAGGCCGCGGCGGTGGTGATCTCGAAGAAGGTGATCGTCTCGCCGCCGTTCGCCACCACGCATTCGTCCAGAAGCGCGGTCAGCGCCGGTTCCGAGATCAGGTCCCCGGCCAGGCGAATGCGTTCGTGAAACCGCGCAAGATGCGGCGAGGTATAGGCATGCACCCGGTCGCCCGCCGCTTCCAGGCCGGCGCGGATCATCGCCTGGGTGCTGCCCTTGCCATTGGTTCCGGCGACATGGATCACCGGCGGCAACTGCCGTTCGGGATGGCCCAGCGCGGCCAGGAGCCGGTGCATGCGGTCGAGCGTCAGGTCGATGACCTTGGGGTGCAGGGTCATCATCCGCTCGAGAATGAGATCCGAGCCCGCCGGGCTCGTCATACCGCGCCCCCGGGGACGGGCGCCGCGGCAGGGCGGGGCGGTTGCGCTGCCGGCTCTGCGGCGGGTTCAGGGGGGGCAAGGTCGCCCTTGATGGCCGGGGGCAGGCCCGACAGCATCCGCAGCACGGTGATCAGCTCTTCGCGCAGGTTCTTGCGGTGGACGACCATGTCCAGCATGCCGTGGTCCAGAAGATATTCCGCGCGCTGGAACCCTTCGGGCAGCTTCTCGCGGATGGTCTGTTCGATCACCCGGGGGCCAGCAAAGCAGATCAGCGCATTCGGCTCGGCGATCTGCACATCGCCCAGCATGGCATAGGAGGCGGTGACGCCGCCTGTCGTGGGGTGGGTCAGGACGACGACATAGGGCAGCCCGGCCTCTTTCAGCATCTGCACTGCAACGGTCGTGCGCGGCATCTGCATCAGGGCCAGGATGCCCTCCTGCATCCGCGCGCCGCCGGCGGCGGCAAAGACCACGAAGGGCTTTTTCGCCGCGACAGCGCGTTCGGCGCCGGCAATGAAGGCATTGCCGACATACATCGACAGCGAGCCGCCGATGAAGCCGAAGTCCTGTGCGGCGGCAACGATTGGCGTGCGGCCGATCTCGCCCTCGGCCACCAGCATGGCCTCCTTCTCGCCGCTGGCCTTCTGCGCGGCCTTCAGCCGGTCGGGATATTTCTTCTGGTCGCGGAAATGCAGCGGATCGGCGATGGGTTCGCGGACCTTCACCTCGGTGAAGATGCCGCCATCGAACAGCGCCTCGAAACGTTCGCGCGGGGTGATCGCCATATGGTGGTCGCAACTGGAGCAGACGTTCAGATTCGCCGCCAGTTCGCGGTGAAACAGCATCGTCCCGCACTCCGGGCACTTGGTCCAGAGATTCTCGGGCACCTCGCGCCGCGAGAAGAGCGAGTTGATCTTCGGGCGGACATAGTTGGTGATCCAGTTCATGCCATGGCCTTTCGCGAGGTCCTCGGGTCGGTTTCCGAGATAAGCCTCCGGGGGAATGAATGCAATCGGCAGCAGGGGGCGCTGCCCCCGTCCCTGCAGGTGCAGGGACCCCCCCGGGGTATTTCGGTCAAGAGGAAGGGATCAGAGTCTGCGGCGGGCGCGCAGGGCGGCGCCGAGCGTGCCATCGTCGAGATAGTCGAGTTCGCCGCCCACCGGCACGCCCTGGGCAAGCGTGGTGATCTGTGCCGGCGCCGCGGCCAGGGCGTCGGCGATGTAATGCGCGGTGGTCTGGCCGTCCACGGTGGCATTCAGGGCAAGAATGATCTCGGTGGCGTTTTCGTCTGCGACGCGGGCGACGAGGCGGGGGATGCCCAATTCGTCGGGGCCGATGCCGTCGAGGGCCGAAAGCGTGCCGCCCAGGACATGGTAGCGGCCGCGGAAGGCGCCGGCACGCTCCAGCGCCCAGAGGTCGGCCACGTCCTCGACGACGCAGATTTCGCCGGTGGCGCGGGCGGGGTTGGCGCAGATCGGGCAGATGTCGGCGGTGGAGATATTGCCGCAGATCTGGCAATCCCTCGCGGCAAGCGCCACCTCGGCCAGCGATTGCGCCAGCGGCGCCATCAGTTGCTGCCGTTTCTTCAGCATCGCCAGCACCGCACGCCGGGCGGAGCGGGGGCCGAGGCCCGGCAGCCGGGCCATCAGGCCGATCAGCGCCTCGATCCCGGTATCATCCATCAGAACGGCAGCTTCATGTCGGCGGGCAGGCCCATGGCCTCGGTCAGGCGGCGCATCTCCTCGGCCGATCTTTGCAGCCCGCGGGACTGGGCATCCTTGATCGCGGCGAGGATCAGATCTTCCAGGACTTCCTTTTCGGACGGCACGAGGATCGAGGGGTCGATGTCGAGGCCGGTGACTTCGCCCTTGGCGGTGGCGCGCGCCTTGACGAGGCCGGCGCCGGCCTCGCCGATGACGACGGTGCGGGCAAGGCTGTCCTGCAGTTCGGCCATCTTCGCCTGCATTTCCTGCGCGGCCTTCATCATTTTGCCCATGTCGCCGAACCCGCCGAGACCCTTGAACATCACATTCTCCCGTTTCCGTTTCGTTTCAGATACGGATGCGGCGGGCATGGCGCAAGGGGGAGGGCGTCACGGGGTGGCGCGCAGCAGCATGCGGCGCGGCGCGAAGCCCAGGGCGCGGAAGAAGGCATGGGCCGCGGTGTTCCCGGCCCAGGTGTCGAGCAGGATTTCATCGGCGCCGATCTCATGCGCCAGATCGCGGGCCGCCGCCAGCAGTGCTCGGCCGAGGCCTTGCCGGCGTGCACCCGGGGCGACCGCGACATGGTCGATCATCAGCCGGCGGACCGGCGGGGAGAAGACCGACAGCGGGCGGTCCTGCCGGGTGCAGAGCGCATAGCCAAGCGCCGGCGTGCCGGCAAGAAAGCAGGTGACTTGGGGATCGGCAAGGCGGGCGGCGAAATGGGTGGCCAGCGCGACCGGATCGGGGTTCGGGAAGAAGACCTCGGGGTAATGCGCCGCGTGCCAGCCCTGCATATGGACACACAGCCCGGCGATGGTGGCGGCATCGGCGGCGGTGGCATGGCGGATCGGCGGGACGGTCATTGCGGCCTCAGTCCTCGAACGGATCCCAGTCTTCGTCGGTTTCGGTCTCGGCAACCGGCATCGCCTCGACGGCGGCACGGGCGGCCAGTGCCTCGGGGCTGCGGATGTCGGTGATCTGCGCGCCGGGGAAGGCGGCAAGGACCGCCTGGACCAGCGGGTTGTGCTGTGCCTCGGCCTGGGCGGCCTGGCGGTCGCGCGCGCGGGTTTCGGCCAGGGAGGGGGCGCCGCCGGCGGAGACGACCGACACGCCCCAGCGTGCGCCGGTCCAGCCCTGCAGCCTTTGGCCCAGCCGGGCGGCCAGGTCGGGGCGGGCG
>JACSRN010000033.1 GCA_014879735.1 Paracoccaceae bacterium | reverse complement strand
AGATGTGTATAAGAGACAGATGCGGCGGGGCGGCGGGGCATTCCCTGCACCGTGGTCATGCCGCGCACCGCGCCCCAGGCCAAGAAGGATGCAGTGCGCGGCTATGGCGGCACCATCGTCGAATGCGAACCCTCGACCTCCTCGCGCGAGGCGGTCTTTGCCGAGGTCCAGGCCCGTACCGGCGCCGATTTCGTCCATCCCTACAACGACCCCCGGGTGATCGCGGGGCAGGGCACCTGTGCGATGGAACTGGTGGCGCAGGTGCCCGATCTCGATGCCGTGGTGGCGCCGATCGGCGGCGGCGGCATGATCTCGGGCACCTGCCTGGCGCTTTCGGTGCTGGCACCCGGGATCGACGTCTACGCGGCCGAGCCGCTGAACGCCGACGATGCCGCCCGCAGCTTCCGTGCCGGGCATATCATCGCCGATGATGCGCCCGAGACGGTGGCCGACGGGCTGAAGGTGCCGTTGAAGGACCTGACCTGGCATTTCGTGAAATCCCGCGTCGCCGATGTCTTCACCGCGACCGAGGACGAGATCGTCGAGGCGATGAAGCTGATCTGGAAACGGATGAAGATCGTGGTGGAGCCGAGCAGTTCCGTACCGCTGGCCACCATTCTGGCAAACCCAGATGTCTTCAGGGGAAAGCGTGTCGGTGTGGTCCTGACGGGCGGCAACGTGGACCTCGACAAACTGCCCTGGATGAAAGGATAGGCCATGAACGCACAGGTCAAACTTGAAGAGATGGATGTGGGCTACGACATTCCCGCCCTGCCGGGAATGGCCGAGGCCGAGATCCAGACGCCCTGTCTGATCCTCGACCTCGATGCGCTGGAGCGCAACATCACCAAGATGGGCGATTATGTCCGCGCCCATGGCATGCGCCACCGCGTGCACGGCAAGATGCACAAGTCGGTCGATGTCGCCCGGCTGCAGGAGCGACTGGGCGGCGCCGTGGGCGTCTGCTGCCAGAAGGTCTCGGAGGCCGAGGTCTTCGCCCGCGGCGGGATCCGCGACATCCTGGTCTCGAACGAGGTGCGCGATCCGCAGAAGATCGACCGGCTGGCCAGGCTGCCGAAAACTGGCGCACGGGTGATCGTCTGCCTCGACGACATGGCCAATGTCGCCGAACTGTCGGCGGCGGCGGTCCGGCACGGCACGACGCTGGAGGTCTTCGTCGAGATGGATGTCGGCGCCGGCCGCTGCGGCGTGATCGGGGCCGGGACCGTGGTGGCACTGGCGCAGGCGATCGAGGCGGCACCGAACCTGCGCTTTGCCGGCATCCAGGCCTATCAGGGCGCGATGCAGCACCTGGATCGCTATGCCGATCGCAAGGCCAAGCTGGAGGCCGCGATCGCGATGGTGCGGGAGGCAGTGACGGCGCTGGAGGCGGTGGGGCTGAAGCCGGAACTCGTCTCGGGCGGCGGAACCGGCAGCTATTATTTCGAGACCGCCTCGGGGGTGTTCAACGAGCTGCAATCCGGCAGCTATGCCTTCATGGATGCCGATTACGGCCGCATCCTCGATGCCGAGGGCAACCGCATCGACCATGGCGAATGGGAAAATGCGCTGTTCATCCTGACCGGCGTGATGAGCCATGCCAAGGCCGACAAGGCCATCGTCGATGCCGGGCTGAAGGCGCAATCGGTGGATTCGGGCCTGCCGGTGGTCTTCGGGCGCAGCGACGTGACCTATGTCAAATGCAGCGACGAACATGGCGTGATCGACGATCCGGCGGGGGTGCTGCGGGTGGGCGACAAGCTGCGCCTGGTGCCCGGGCATTGCGACCCGACCTGCAACGTGCATGACTGGTATGTCGGCGTGCGCGGCGGCAAGGTCGAGGTGGTCTGGCCGGTCTCGGCGCGCGGCAAGGCCTATTGAGCCGCCGTCCCGTACCATCGCCGAAGGGCCGGGGGCGCTGCCCCCGGACCCCCGGGGTATTTCCGTCAAGAGGAAGGGGCCGGGTTTTCCCGGAAGATGCATGCTGATCATTCCCGAGGCGCTGATCGCCGAACTCGTCTCGCCCGAGGATGCCTTTGCGGCGGTCGAGGCGACCTTTGCCGCGATGGCGCGCGGCGAGGCCTATAATTTCCCGGTGGTGCGCGAGGCGCTGGGCGAGGGGCGACAATACGGGTTCAAGTCCGGGCTCGACCGGGCGGGCGGGCAACTGGGCGTGAAGGCCGGTGGCTATTTCCCCGGCAATGCCGCGCGCGGGCTGATCAACCATCAGTCCAGCGTCCTGCTGTTCGATCCCGAGACCGGGCAGCCGCGCGCCATGGTGGGGGGCAACCTGCTGACCGCGCTGCGCACCGCGGCCGCGGCGGCGATCTCGGTCGACCGGCTGGCGCGCCGGGATGTGCGGGTTCTCGGCATGCTGGGGGCGGGGCACCAGTCGGTCTTCCAGCTGCGCGCCGTGGCCCGGGTGCGGCAGTTCGACAGGGTCATCGCCTGGAACCTGCATCCCGAGATGCTGGACCGGCTGCGGCTGGCGGCCGGGGAGCTTGGCCTGCCGTTCGAGGCGGTGCCGCTGGCGCGGATGGTCGAGGCCGGGGTCATCGTGACCATCACCTCCTCGCCAGCGGCCTCGCTGATGGCCGCCGATGTGGCGCCGGGCACGCATCTGGCCTGCATGGGCACCGACACCCGGGGCAAGCAGGAGGTGGAGCCAGCGCTTCTGGCCAGGGCCACGGTCTTCGCCGACGAGGTGGCGCAATCGGTCACGATCGGCGAGGCGCAGCATGCCGCCGCGGCGGGGCTGATCGCCGAGGCCGATATCGTGCCGATCGGCGCGGTGCTGACCGGCGCGCATCCCGGGCGGAGGTCGGCAGAGGAGATCACGCTTTTCGACGGCACCGGCGTCGGGCTGCAGGATCTGGCGGTGGCCGCTGTCGCGCTGCGCCGCGCCGAAGAGCGGGGTCTCGGCCTGAGCGTCGAGGTCTGACCCAACGTTCCCCTTGCCTTCCGCCCGGCGCCGCAGATGCTGGCGCGGATGCGGACAGAAGGGGGCGGCGATGGCAGCGGCGACTGCAGAGGAGACGGCGGCGGCGGCCAGGGCCGCGGATCTGGCGCGGATCCTTGCCGCACAACGGCAGGCCTTCCAGGCCGCATCCTGCCCCGATGCGGCGGCGCGGCGGGCAGGGCTGCGACGGCTCCGGCAGCAGATCGGCCGCTATCAGGATCTTCTGGCCGCCGCGCTGGCCGCCGATTTCGGCGGCCGTGCCGCAACGGAATCGAAACTGTTCGACCTTCTGCCCTCGGTGATGGAGATCGACCATCTGATCCGCCATGTCGGCCGCTGGATGCGCCCGAGCCGCCGGCCGACCGAGCTGCTGTTCTGGACCAACAGCCTGCGCGTGCTCTATCGGCCGAAGGGGGTGGTGGGCATCATCGTGCCCTGGAACCTGCCGGTCTATCTGGCCATCGGTCCGCTGGCCGCGGCGCTGGCGGCTGGCAACCGGGTGATGATCAAGATGGCCGAGGACAGCCCCGCCACGGCCGCCGTGTTGCGCCGGATGCTGGCCGAGATCTTTGCCGAGGACGAGGTCGCCCTGGTCACGCTGCCGCGCGAGGAGGCCGGTGCCTTCAGCGCGCTGGCCTTCGACCATATGGTCTTCACCGGCTCGACGGCAGTGGGGCGCAGCGTCATGGCGGCGGCGGCGCGCAATCTGGTGCCGGTGACGCTGGAACTGGGCGGCAAGTCGCCCGCCATCCTGGCGCCGGGCTTTCCCGTCGCCGATGCGGCGCGGCGGATTGCCCATGGCAAGGGCGCGAACGGGGGGCAGGTCTGCGTCGCGCCCGACCATGCCTTCGTGCCGCGCGCCGAACTGGCGGAGTTTCTCGCCGCCACCGCCGAAAGCTGGCGGCAGATGTATGGCGGGGGGGATGCGACGCCGGTCATCAGCGACCGCCAGCTTGCCCGGCTGCAGGCGATCCTGGCGGATGCCCGCGACAAGGGGGCGCGGATCCTGCCGGCCGCCCCCTGGGATCCGGCCCGCGACGGCCGGCGCATGCCGCTGCACCTGCTGACCGGGGTCACGCCGGGCATGGCGGTGATGCAGGAGGAGATTTTCGGCCCGTTGCTGCCGGTTCTGCCCTATGACAGCCTGGAGGAGGTATTGGCGCAACTTGCCACCGCGCCGCGGCCGCTGGCGCTGTATGGCTTTGCCGGCGACCATGCCCTGCAGGCGCGAATCCTGCTGTCTCTTATACACATCT
>JACSRN010000065.1 GCA_014879735.1 Paracoccaceae bacterium | reverse complement strand
CCTGACCGCCCGCGCGGTGGTCAGCCAGCGGATGAAGGAGGGCACGATGTTCATGTATCACGCGCAGGAGAAGATCGTGAACACGCCCGGCAGCCAGCTCACCGGAAATCGCGGCGGCATCCACAACTCGGTCACCCGCACGGTGCTGAAGCCCACCCACATGATCGGCGGCTATGCGCAGCTCTCCTATGGCTTCAACTACTACGGTACCGTCGGTTCGAACCGCGACGAGATCGTCATCGTCCGCAAGCTGACGAAGGTCGACTGGCTGGAACGCCCGCTGGACGGGGCGCCCGCGGGCGCATCGGCAACCCACCCCACGGAGGCTGCGGAATGAAAGTTCGTGCGCAAATCGGCATGGTGCTGAACCTCGACAAATGCATCGGCTGCCATACCTGTTCAGTCACCTGCAAGAACGTCTGGACCTCGCGCGAAGGCGTCGAATACGCGTGGTTCAACAATGTCGAGACCAAGCCCGGCATCGGCTATCCCAAGGATTGGGAAAACCAGAAGCGCTGGAAAGGCGGCTGGACAAGGACGAAATCCGGCCATCTGCACCCCCGCCAGGGCGCCAAATGGCGGATCCTCGCGAACATCTTCGCCAATCCGAACCTGCCCGAGATCGACGATTTCTACGAGCCCTTCACCTTCGACTACGACCACCTGCAGTCCGCCCCCGAGGTCGAGGCCTTTCCGACCGCCCGGCCGCGCTCGCTGGTCTCGGGCGAGCGGATGGAGAAGGTGGAATGGAGCCCGAACTGGGAGGATATCCTTGGCGGCGAATTCGCCAAGCGCTCGCAGGACCACAATTTCGAGGGCATCGAAAAGCAGATCTACGGTGAATACGAAAACACCTTCATGATGTATCTGCCGCGGCTCTGCGAGCATTGCCTGAACCCGGCCTGCGTCGCCTCCTGCCCCTCGGGGGCGATCTACAAGCGCGACGACAACGGCGTCGTGCTGATCGATCAGGATCGGTGCCGGGGCTGGCGGATGTGCGTCTCCGGCTGCCCCTACAAGAAGATCTACTACAACTGGTCCACCGGCAAATCGGAGAAATGCATCCTCTGCTATCCGCGCCTGGAATCCGGCCAACCGACGGTCTGCTCGGAAACCTGCGTTGGGCGTATCCGCTATCTCGGCGTGATGCTCTATGATGCCGACCGCATCCCCGAGGCGGCCTCGGTCGCAGCCGAGCAGGATCTTTACGATGCCCAGCTTGGGCTGTTTCTCGACCCGAACGATCCCGATGTGGTCGCCGCCGCCCGCGCCGATGGCGTTCCCGAAGACTGGATCGAGGGGGCCCGCAACTCGCCGATCTGGAAGATGGCGATGGAGTGGAAGATCGCCTTCCCGCTGCATCCCGAATTCCGCACCCTGCCGATGGTCTGGTATGTGCCGCCGCTGTCGCCGATCCAGCATGCCGCCGAGGCTGGCCAGATCGCCGCACAGGACGACATGCCCGATGTGCGCAGCCTGCGGATCCCGTTGCGCTACCTTGCCAACATGCTGACGGCAGGCGACGAGGCCCCGGTCGCGCAGGCGCTGGAGCGGATGCTGGCCATGCGCGCCTACATGCGGTCGAAAACGGTCGACGGGGTGATCAATCTCGGTATCGCGCAGCGGGTCGGCATGACGCCGCTCGAGATCGACGAGATGTATCACCTCCTGGCCATCGCCAATTACGAAGACCGCTTCGTCATTCCGACGACCCATCGCGAGGTGGTCGAGGATGCCTATGACCTGCGCGGCGGTTGCGGTTTCACCGATGGCAACGCCTGCTCCTCCGGCAATACCGGGCCGCTGTTCGGGGCCAAGAAATTCCGCAGCCCGCAGGAGTTCATCGCATGAAAACCTTCAAGGCATTGTCGCTGCTGCTCTGCTACCCTTCGGAAGACCTGGCCGAGGCGATGCCCGCCATCGCGGAGGTGTTGCGGGAGGAGGGACTGCTCACCGGTGCAGCGCTCGACGAGCTCTCGCCGCTGTTGGCGGATCTGGCGACCGGGGATCTCTATGACCTGCAGGAGCGCTATGTTTTCCTGTTCGACCGTTCGCGCACCCTGTCGCTGAACCTGTTCGAACATATCCATGGCGAAAGCCGCGACCGGGGCGGTGCCATGGTCGATCTGCTGGAGACTTATCGTGCGGGCGGCTACGATCTGGTCGGCCCCGAACTGCCCGATCACCTGCCGGTACTGCTCGAATATCTCTCGACCCGGCCGCTGGACGAGGCACGGGCGCTGCTGGCCGATGCCGGGCCGATCCTCGCCGCACTGGCCGACCGGCTGGACAAGCGCGGCGCAGCCTATGCGCCGGTCCTGGCCGCGCTGGTGGCACTCGGCGGGGCCGGTCTCGCCAGCCCGGCCGGGGTATCAGAGATCGAGCTGGACGACCCCGAAGACCTCGCCGCCCTCGATGCGGTCTGGGCTGAGGCGCAGGTGACCTTCGGACCCGACCCGAATGCCGGCTGCCCGGCCAGCCGCGATGTTCTTGCCCGCATGGACCCGAAAAGCGCGCTTCACACCGCTGGACACAGGAGCCAGAGATGAACAACTTCTTCTTCGGCATCTACCCCTATATCGCGCTGACGGTGATGTTCGTGGGGTCAATCATCCGCTATGAACGCGACCCTTTCAGCTGGAAGTCCAAATCGAGCCAACTGCTGCGACGCAAGCAATTCGTCCTCGGCTCTGTCCTGTTTCACATCGGCGTGCTGGCCATTCTCGCCGGTCATATCTTCGGCCTGCTGATGCCGGTGCAGATCTATGAATGGCTCGGGGTCAGCCACGGCGCCAAGCAGATCCTTGCCATCACCATCGGCGGGGGCGGCGCGATCCTGGCGGTCATCGGCGGCAGCATCCTGCTGCACCGGCGGCTGACCGATCCGCGGATCCGTGCGCATTCCACCGTCGCCGATACCGGGATCCTCATCCTGCTGATGATCCAGCTGGTCCTTGGCCTGCTGACCATCACCGTCTCGATCCAGCATCTCGACGGGTCCGAGATGGTCAAGCTGATGAACTGGGCCCAGAGCATCGTCTATCTGCGGCCCGGCGCGGTCGCCCATCTTGAAGGTGCCAGCCTGATCTTCAAGATCCATATCGTCACCGGCCTGACCATCTTGCTGCTCTTCCCCTTCACCCGGCTCGTCCATATCATCTCGGTCCCGATCCCGTATTTCTGGCGGCCCGGCTATCAGATCGTTCGGACCGAGCAACCCAAGGCGGAGAAGCGGTGATGCAGATGCAACCGCTTCTACCCCCCGTCTTGGTGAACGGTGTCACCCTTGATCCGGCCCGCATCGCGGCCGAGGCACAGAACCATCCCGCGCCCAAGGGCAAGCCCGGCGCGGCATGGCAGGCGGCGGCCCGCGCGCTGGCCCTGCGCGAGTTGCTGCTGCAACAGGCACGCGCTGCGGGGGTTGCTGCCGAGCCGGCCGAAGTCGCCCCCGGCCAGGTCGAGACCGAGGAGGAGGCACTGATCCGCCAGGTGCTGGAACGGGCGCTCGATCCCGACCCGGCCGATCCGGCGCAGTTGCGCGAGATCTATGACAGCCAGCCTGACCGCTTCCGTGCACCCTCGCTCTTCGAGGCTGCCCATATTCTCGTACCAATCCCGCCTGATGATCCGGTGGCGGCGGAAGAGGCGCGCAAGACCGCCACGGCGCTTCTGGCCGAATTGCAGCGCGATCCGCAGCCTTTCGCCG
Organism: Paracoccaceae bacterium; assembly: GCA_014879735.1. Lineage (GTDB taxonomy): Bacteria > Pseudomonadota > Alphaproteobacteria > Rhodobacterales > Rhodobacteraceae > Pseudogemmobacter. The sequence goes on along the minus strand of JACSRN010000065.1, from coordinate 58,420 downwards.
ACCTTGCCGCCCGCTACAGCGCCTGTTCCTCCAGGACCTCGGGCGGCAGCCTCGGCCAGCTCAGTTCCGGCGACACTGTCGCCGAGTTCGAACTGGCGATGGAGCGGATGGATGTTGGCGAGATCGGTCTGGTGGAGTCGCGCTATGGCCTCCACATTCTTCGGCTCGACGCCCGTCAGCGCGGCAATGTGCTGCCGTTCGAGACGGTGCTGCCGCGCCTGATCGAGGCCCATGACAAGGCGGCCTGGCTGCGCGCCAGCCGCGATTATGTGACGAAGCTGGTCGCAGCCGCCGATATCAGCGGCGTCGCATTCTGAAGGGGGTCATCATGGCGAATGCTCCGGAGCCTGCAGGGACGGTGGCGGCGGATAGCGCCCCGGCCGAGGCCGAGACCACATCGATGCTCGCCACCATGTCGCCGGCCTATTTCGGGCTGGTCATGGCGACGGGGATCATTTCGATCGCCAGCTTCCTGATGGGCTACAAGGCGATTGCCTATCCGCTGTTCTATCTGAACCTCGTGCAATACGCGGTGCTGATCGTGCTCTATATCCTGCGCGCCTGGCGCTATCCGCGCCGGTTCTTCGGCGACATGGTCACTCATGCGAAGGGGCCGGGATATTTCACCTCGGCCGCAGGCACCGGCATTCTCGCCAGCCAGTTCCTGACCATCGAGGGCAACATTGTTGCCGGTGCCGTGCTCTGGGGGCTGGCCGTCCTGCTGTGGTTGGTGCTGACCTACACGATCTTCACCGCCTTCACCGTGAAGCGCAACAAGCCAACCCTGGAAAAAGGCATCAGCGGCGCCTGGCTGCTGGCGGTGGTGGCGACGCAATCCGTGGCGGTGTCGAGCGCGCTTCTGGCTGCCCATATCGACCAGCCCTACCGGCTGGAGATGAACTTCCTCGCCCTGTCGATGTGGCTATGGGGCGGGATGCTCTACATCTGGATGATGTCGCTGATCTTCTATCGCTACACGTTCTTTCTGTTCTCGCCCGGCGATCTGTCGCCCCCCTACTGGATCAACATGGGCGCGATGGCGATCTCGACGCTGGCCGGCTCGCTGCTGATCCTGAACGCGCCGCACGCGCCCTATCTGACCTCGCTGCTGCCCTTCCTGAAGGGCTTCACGGTGTTTTACTGGGCGACCGGGACCTGGTGGATTCCGATGCTCCTGCTGCTCGGCGTCTGGCGCTACGGCTTCGAGCGGTTTCCCTTCACCTATGATCCGCTCTATTGGGGCGCGGTCTTCCCGATCGGCATGTATGCCGCCAGCACCTGGCAGATGATCCGGGCCATGGATCTGGGCTTCCTGACCTTCCTGCCGCATATCTTTCTTTGGGCCGCAGTCGGCGGTTGGGCGATTACCTTCGTCGGCATGTTGCGGTCCACTGCGCGCGGTCTGGCGGCAAGCCGGAAAGCGCATGCATAACAAGGTGCTGCGCCGCTTTTGCCGAAGTCCCGCAGGGATACCACTGCCATCGGAAGGAGCCCGCCAGAGTTTCGCCGACCCGAAAGCGCCTGACCTGTCGCACGGAGGCTTCGCGGCCCGGCGGCGAATGCACGCGCCCTGCGTGCGCAGGCGGATAGGAAGGAAGGTCGGTCCGCTGAGGCGCAAGTGACCACGTGATCGAAGGGCATTACATCGCCCTGCAAGCAAGAGCGGACGTGCGGTATCGAGAATTTCAACCGCAGCTTGCGGGGCGAGTGGCGCCACGACGCGACCCTCGACGGCCTGGCCGATGCCCGCCGAATGCTGGCGCTCTGGCCTCTCGTTCGCGCCGCGGCTTGGGTTCAGGCCGCAAGAAAGGTCCAGCCTGCCGCGACCACCATGCCCGCTGCCATCGCCCAGATCGCCTTGCGCAGAACCACCATCGCCAGGATTGCGGCCGCGACAGAGGCCGCTTCGCGCAGGCCGCCGCGTGCCAGTATCGAGGCGACCAGGGCGGCGATGACCGACAAGGACAGGTTCTGCAAAAACCGTTCCATTGCAGGGGACATCGGAAGGCGGGCCATCAGGAACGGGCCGGAGAGCCGACTTGTCAGGGTCACGCCCGACACCAGCAGGATCGCCACCCAGGCCGAGATTGCGTCAGGCATGAAACCAACTCCCTGCGATCCCGCCGGCAAAGGCCCCGACGATCACATTCCACCCCTGCGGCAGCAGCGGCAGGGTCAGGATGGCAACCGCAGCACCCACCAGCACCGGCACCAGCGACAGCGGCCGGTTCGCCTGTCCCGCAACCATTGCGGCCAGAAAGCACAGCATCACGACATCAAACCCAAGGGCGACCGGATCGCCGATCGAGGTTCCCGCGAAGGCCCCCGCCACCGCCCCCAGGACCCAGCCGGCCCACAGGACCAGCCCGCTGCCCAACAGCAGCCCCATGTCACGCTCGCCGCTGCGAAAAGCGGTCTGGCAGGCCGCAAAATTCGCATCGTTCAACAGCGCCAGCGTCGGAAGTCTCTGCCGCAACGGCAGGCGATTGATCCAGGGCGAAAGCGCCGCGCCCATCACCACATGCCGGGCGTTCACCGCCGTCACCACCAGCGCCAGCGTGCCATAGGCGATGGTCGCATGCCACAGGTCCAGGGTCGAGAACTGCACCGACCCCGAGAAGGCCAGAAGGCTCAGCACCATGGATTGCGTGGCCGCCATGCCCTTGGTCGAGGCGGCGACGCCGAAGGCCAGGCCGAAGGGAATGAAGAACAGCGCGACCGGCGCCAGCAGCAACGCGCCACGTCTGATTCCCGGGGCCGTCAGGATGATCGGGGAGGATTGTGCGATTCTAACCATAGAAACAGTTAGACGAGCAAGGCGCTTGCTTGTCAACCTCTACCCTGGTTAGAATGGCACATGACATACAGTACGAACAGCCAGGTCAAACTCGTCGCCGGTCGGCTGGCATTGGATTTCGTGAACACGGCCGACTGGACGGATGACGGCGCGCTGTTGAAAGACCGCATTGCAAGCCTTGCGGATCTGGCGGTCTGGCAAGACCGGGTCGGGCTTCCCGATGCGCATTGGGACGGAACGCTGGACCAGCTGCGCGACTTTCGCCACCAGCTGCGGCGTGCCGTTCTGGGCCAAGCCACCTCTGGTCTGACCGTTGCGCTTGAGGGGACGACCGCTCCTTCCGTCGATTGGCTGCGCCGGCAATCGCTGCGGTCGCTGATTTCGATCTCGGCCCTGTCCGTGCTGGCCGATCCACGGGAACTGGACAGGGTGAAGCTGTGCCAGGGCCATGATTGCGGATGGATCTTTCTGGACGAGACGAAGAACGCCCGTCGCAAATGGTGCCTGATGGAAGTCTGCGGCAATCGCGCAAAATCCACGCGCCACTACGCAAGGAAGCTGGAGGCGCTCAGGTGACGGCGAATCCGGCGGCAGGCCGGTCCACCGGGGTGATCCTGCCGCGTGGTCAGGTCTCTGCCGGGCTCCTGCCGCGACGAACCCGCCTCATGGCGCGTCCGTCCAGGCCCGGGAACGGTCCGCAGGATCAGGCCCGCGGGCGAACCGCGGCGGCCTGCGGCTAACGGCCAGGGCTGCGGCCGACCCGGGCCAGCAGGGCGACGGGCAGCATGCCGACCAGCACGATGATCAATGCGGCGATGGCGGCCTCTTCATAGGTGCCGCGGGCGGCCTCGCCATAGAGGTGGGTGGCCAGGGTCTCGAAATTCAGCGGCCGCAGCAGCAGTGTGGCCGGCAGTTCCTTGACGCAATCGACAAAGACCAGCAGCGCCGCCGCGGCGATGGCGGTTTTCGACAGCGGCAGGTGGATCAGCCGCAGCATTCCCGCCGGGCGCTGGCCCAGCGTGCGCGCCGCCTGATCCAGCGAGGACGGGATCCGCGCCAGCCCGCTCTCCAGCCCGCCGGTCGAGATCGCCATGAACCGCACCGCCAGCGCATAGGCCAGCGCCGCGCCCGATCCCATCATCACCAGTCCAATGCCAGAGCCGAACAGCGCCAGCGCGGTATCGTCCAGCAGGTGATCGACCGCCAGCACCGGCGGCAACAGCCCGATGGCCAGCACCGTGCCGGGCAGGGCATAGCCGATGGTCGACAGCCGCGCGGCGCCGGTGGTGACAGCCCCCGGCCGCAGCCGGGCGGCAAAGCCGACCAGCAGCCCGGCCGCAATCACCACGGCGCTGGCGATCAGCGCCAGGCCAAGGGTATTGCCGGCCTCTGCCCAGATCCGCGGCGAGATCCCGGCAAAGCTGATGCGCGCCCAGGCCTGATCGACCAGATACAGGGCCGGTGCGACAAAGCCGAAGATCACCGGCAGCACACAGGCCAGCAGCGCCGCCCCGGCAGGCAGACCCCGCAGCCGTACCGGCGCCATGGGCCGCGGCCGTTGCACCGACGAGGCATAGCGCTGGCTGCGCCGGGCCCAGCGTTCCAGCATCACCGTGCCGGCGACGATCACCAGCATCACCAGCGACAATTGCGCGGCCCCGGGCAGGTCTGACCTGTTCACCCAGGTGTTGTAGACGGCAATCGTGATGGTGCGTGCGCCCAGGAATTCGGACGCTCCGATGTCGTTCAGCGTCTCCATCAGCACCAGGCTGAGGCCGACGACAATGGCTGGCCGCGCCATCGGCAGCGCCACGCGCAGGAACACCCGGCCGCGCGGCGTGCCGAGCGTGCGCGCCGCCTCGATCACATTCGCGGCCTGGGTCAGGAACATTGCCCGGGTGGTCAGGTAGACATAGGGGTAGAGCACCAACCCCAGCAGCAGGATGCATCCGGTCATCGAGCGTACGTCCCACAGCCGCAGGTCGCGCGGGCTGGCGTAGCCCAGAACCTCGCGGATTGCGGTCTGCACCGGGCCGACCGGATGCAGGATGTCCAGATAGGCATAGGCGACGATATAGGTGGGCACCGCCAAGGGCAGAAGCAGCGCCCATTCCATCAGCCGCCGGCCAGGAAAGTCATAGGCCGAGACCAGCCAGGCCGTTGCGGTGCCGATCGTCACCGTCATCAGCCCCACCCCGCCCAGCAGCAGCGCGGTATCTTGCAGCGCCACCGGCAGGACGTTTGCCAAGAGATGCGGCCACAGCGACAACCCGCCGCCCAGCGCAATGACCACCAGCGACAGCACCGGCAGGCAGACCAGCGCAGCAACGGCAACGGCGCCGGCCGACCAGAGCGGTCGGAGCCGGCGCCGGACCGGCCGGGGCAGGGGGCTGCCGGGCCGGAACGTGCGGGACTGGATATGCGGGTCCGCCAGGGTCATGCCGATCTGCCCAAGCCCGGGCGGCGATGGATCGCGCCCGGGCGTTCTGTGGTTTGTCTCAGTTGTCGAAGCCGACCTTTTCGGCCAGCGCACTGGCGGCGGCCCGATGCGTGTTGATCTCGGTCAGCGGCATCTCGTCGGGGACCAGCGTGCCGAACTGGCCGATCAGCTCGCTGACCTCGACCTGCGGATCCAGCGGATGTTCGAAATTCGCCTCGGCATAGATCTTCTGCGCCTCGGGCGAGACCAGATATTCCAGAAGCTGGACCGCCTGTTCCGGGTTTGGCGCGTATTTCGCCACTGCGGCGCCGGTGATGTTCACCTGCGTGCCGCCGTTCTCGAAGGTCGGGTAGATCATCTTGACCGCATTGGCCCATTCGATCTGTTCCGGTCCGCCATTCCCCGACAGCATCTGCCCCATGTAGTAGGAATTGGCGATGCCGATGTCGCAGATCCCGCCCATGATGTCGCGGGCCACGTCGCGGTCGCCGCCACCGGCCTTGCGCGCGAGGTTGCCCTTGACGCCGGTCAGCCATTCCTCGGCTGCCGCCTCGCCATGATGGGCGATATAGCTGGAGATCAGCGCGACATTATAGGGATGCTGGCCCGAGCGGATGCAGACCCGACCCTGCCATTCCGGATCGGCAAGCTGCTCGTAGTGGAATTCGGTCAGATCCAGATCCTTGGCCGCATAGAGGACCCGGGCGCGCAGCGACAATGCGAACCAGTTGCCGCCGGGGTCACGCAGATGCGCCGGGATCGCGGCGGTCAGCGCATCGGACGTGACCGGCTGGGTCATGCCCAGATCCACCAGTTCCACCAGCTTGCCGAAATCGACCGTCATCAGCACATCGGCGGGGGATTTGTCGCCCTCTTGCCCGACGCGCTCGGTCAGGCCGTCCTTCAGGAAGATGGTATTGACCTTGACGCCGGACTGGGCGGTGAAGGCGTCCAGCAACGGCTGCACCAGCCCGGGTTCGCGGGTGGTGTACAGGTTCAGTTCCTGGGCCGAAGCCAGCGCCGGCACGCCGGCAAGAAGGGTCGCGGCGGCAAAGTGCAGCCAGGTTGCGGGGGTCATGTCGATCCGATCTCCCTGATGAATCGCCTCGCGGCTATTCCCCAGAGTTTTGGTAAACTTTCGCCGGCCTGTCCAGTGGAAATCCCGACTGCAACGCTAAGATATTTTGCTGCGGTCTTATTCCACGGCCGGAAAGACGAAAATTCCGGCCGGATTCACCGACAGGTTCACCCTGATACCCGCCCGCGCGGCGCGACGTTCGGTCGAACGCACCCGCAGCGGAACCGGGCTGCCGGCCAGCCGCAGCGTGATCTGTTCGATCTCGCCCATCAGGCTGACGGCGATCACCACCGCATCCGCGCCGGCATCGCCGATCCGGGTCGTGGCGCCGCCGGTCTCGGTGGTGGTGGTGGTGGTGCTGTTGTGCAAGGCGATGGCATGGGGGCGCACCAGCACCCGCAGCGGCGCGCCCTCGGCCTGGCCCGGCGCGGCAAAGGAACCCAGCGCGGTCTCGGCCCGTCCGCCGCGGCACACCGCGTCGAACCTGTTGCATTCGCCAAAGAATTCCGCTGCATAGGCCGAGGTCGGCCGGTCGTAGATCTCGGCCGCGTCGCCGCATTGCACGATGGTCCCGGCCCGCATCAGCGCCACCCGGTTGCCGGCCGACAGCGCCTCTTCGGGGTCGTGGGTAACGATCAGCGTGGTCGTGCCCAGGTCGCGCAGCAGGGCCAGCGTCTCATCGCGGATGCCGTCGCGCAGGGTCTTGTCGAGGTTGGAAAACGGCTCGTCCATCAGCATCACCCGCGGCCGCGGTGCCAGCGCGCGGGCCAGCGCCACCCGCTGCTGTTCGCCACCCGACAGCATATGCGGATGCCGCTCGGCCAGCGACCCGATCCCCAGCCGGGCGATCACTTCGTTGCACAGCGCCTGCGCCTGGGCCTTGGGCAGGCCGCGCAGGCCGAACATGATGTTCTGCGCCACGCTCAGATGGGGAAACAGCGCATAGTCCTGGAACATCAGGCCGATGGCGCGGTCCTCGGGCTCGACGAAAACCCCCTCGCCGCACAGCGTCGCACCGTTGAGGGTGATGCTGCCGGTCTGCGGCCGGTCCACCCCGGCAATCAGCCGCAGCAGCGTGGATTTGCCGCAGCCCGAGGGGCCGACCAGGCAGACCACCTCGCCCTGCCGCAGCCCCAGATCGATGTCGCGCAGCACCGTCCGGCCGCCAAATCGCTGCCCCAGCCCGCGCAGGACCAGCCAATCGCCGGCATCCGCAGCGGCCTGCACGATCTGTTGGGGGGGCGTCACCAGCATCATCAACCTGTCCCGGCCGGCGCCAGATGCACCGCAGCCCGATCCTTACCGCAGCGCCGTCGCCGTTGGAAGCGCCGGTGCACCGGGCCGGTCAGGCCAGCCCCGCCAGATGCAGCGCGATGCCCGCCAGCGCCGCGGCGCCCAGCACGCCGGCCATGCCGAGTTTCAGCCGGAACACCGCATAGAGCGCCAGCGCCGACAGCCCCGCCGCCGCCCAGTCTACCGAGGCCAGCACCGGCAGGTCCAGCGACAGGGGCCCGGCCTCGACCCGGACCACCTCGCGCCAGATCACATGGATGGCAAACCACAGCGCCAGGTTCAGGATCACGCCCACCACCGCGGCCGTCACCGCCGACAGCGCGGCCGACAGCGCCTTGTTGGCGCGCAGGGTTTCCATGAAGGGCGCGCCCAGAAAGATCCAGGCAAAGCAGGGGGCGAACGTTACCCAGCTGGCCAGCAGCCCGCCCAGCGTTCCGGCCAGCAGCGGATGATCCCAGCCCGCCTCGCGGAAGGCCCCCATGAAACCGACGAACTGGAGCACCATGATCAGCGGTCCCGGGGTGGTTTCCGCCATGCCAAGGCCGTCGAGCATCTCGCGCGAGGAGAGCCAGCCATAGGTGCCCACCGCCTCTTGCGCCACCCAGGCCAGCACCGCATAGGCGCCGCCGAAGGTCAGCACGGCAAGCTTGGAAAAGAACACCGCGATATCGGCGAATACGCTGCCCGGCAGCAGCAGCATGATCAGTGCAACCGGCGCCAGCCACAGCAGCAAGGCGCCAAAACCCGCCTTGAACGCGCCTGACCGCCCGTGTCCGCCGGGGTCATCGGCGGGTTCCTCGCCCAGAAGGGTGGTGGCATCGTCCACCCCGGCCTTGCCGACCGCACCATGGCCGCCATTGGCCTGAAACGCCGGAAGCCCGGCCCTGGCCCCGGCCCAGCCGATCAGCGCCGCCGCAGCGACGATCAGCGGAAAGGGCGCGGCAAAGGCAAAGATCGCCAGGAACGACAGCGCGGCGACGGTCAGCATGGTGCGGTTCTTCAGCGCCCGCTTGCCCACTCGCACCACCGCCTGCAACACGATGGCCAGCACGGCCGCCTTCAGCCCGAAGAACAGCCCGGCCACGATGCCGACATTCCCCCAGATGGCGTAGATCCAGCTGAGCGCCATGATCGAGACCACCCCCGGCAGGATGAACAGCCCGCCCGCCACCAGTGCGCCGCGTACCCCATGCATCAGCCAGCCGATATAGGTGGCCAGTTGCTGCGCCTCTGGGCCGGGCAGCAACATGCAGAAGTTCAGCGCATGCAGGAAACGCGCGTCGCCCAGCCAGCGCCTTTCCTCGACGGTGATGCGGTGCATCACCGCGATCTGGCCGGCGGGGCCGCCAAAGGACAGCAGCGCCACCCGCGCCCAGACCCGCGTCGCCTCGGCCAATGTGGGGTAGGGGGGGCGCTCGGTCATCTGGTTGCCTTGCTGCGCCGGGAAAGGGCAGCCAAGGGCGGCGCTGCCGTTCGGCTGCCAGGGTCGGTCGGGCGACCCGCCTCCCCCCGGGCGTGAGGGGAGGAGGCCGGGATTCCGCCGCGGGACTGCGTATCGACCCCGATGCCCGGGTGGAATAACACGCCGGGACGCAGGCTGTCATTACACCGTCTGCGATGGTCGCGCGATCCGCGGCGGCGGTACCGGCGTGCCGACGAGGCGCCGACAAGCCGGGGCGGCCCGACCACCAGCGGTCCGACCTGCTGGCGGCCTGGGCAAGGCGGCCGATCGGGCGCGCGCCCATCGGTGCGGCGCCGATTGGCGCCGGCGGCGCGGCGGTCAGCATCGCGAGGTTGCGCCGGCCGCAGGGTGCCGGCGCGGGTTGCGGCTAGGGTTGCGGCCGGGGGCCGGGATCATCGCCGAAGCCTGACGGCACCCCGACTTCGCGGACGGGCGGTCCCCGGATCTTCGGCGATTACCGACCGCGCCACCGTGACAGCGCCCGTGTTGCCGAACCGTACCCGCTGCCCCCCTGACGCGCGCGCGATGCCCCCGGCGCCTCGGGCCTCAGGCCCGTCGCAGGATCAGGTCCGCCGCGCGTTCGGCGATCATCACCACCGGCGAGGCGGTGTTGCCCGAGACGATGCGCGGCATGACCGAGGCGTCGGCGATGCGCAGCCCGTCGATCCCGCGAAGCTTCAGCGCGGCATCGACAACGGCGCCGGCATCGCCACCCATCCGGCAGGTGCCGACCGGGTGAAAGATCGTCGTGGCGATGTCGCCCGCCTTCTCGATCAGGGCCGCATCGGTTTCGAACCCGGGGCCGGGCAACCATTCTTCGGGGGCATAGCGCCGCAGGGCCTGCGCCGTCATGATCCGGCGTGCCTGCCGGATCGCGGTTACGGCGATGCGGCGGTCTTCTTCGGTGGACAGGTAATTCAGCCGGATCTCCGGCTGCACCTCCGGCGCGGCGGCGGTGGCATGTACATGGCCGACCGATGTGGGCCGGAGGTTGCAGACCGAGACGGTGATCGCCGGAAAGGCATGCAGCGGATCGCCCAGCCGGTCGGTCGACAGCGGCTGGACATGGTATTCCAGATCGGGCGTCTCGCGGTCGGCGCCCGACTTCGTGAACATGCCGAACTGGCTGGGCGCCATCGACATCGGCCCGCCACGGGTGAGGGCATAATGCAGGGCGATGCGCGCCTTGCCCACCAGGCTGCCGGCCATGTCGTTCAGCGTGCGGGCGCCGCGCAACCTAAATACCGTGCGGATCTGCAGGTGATCTTGCAGGTTCTCGCCAACCCCGGGCAGATCATGCAGCGTGGCAATGCCCAGATCGGCCAGGCGGCCGGTCTGGCCGATGCCGGAAAGCTCCAGCAGTTTCGGGCTGTTGATTGCACCCGCGGCAAGGATCACCTCGCCTCCGGCACAAGCCCGGAACGACTGGTCGCCGACCCGCCACTCCACGCCGGTGGCGCGGCGGCCCTCCAGTGTGATCCGGCTGACCAGCGCACATGTCACCAGCCGCAGATTGCCACGCCGCAACGCCGGGCGCAGAAAGCCGCGCGCGGTGTTCCAGCGCAGCCCGCGCGACTGGTTCACCTCGAAAAATCCCGAACCCTCGTTCGAGCCGTCGTTGAAATCCGGGCGCGGCCGGATGCCGAACTCCGTCGCCCCCTCCTGCACGGCGCGCAGGATCTCCCAACTCAGCCGCTGGCGCCGGACCCGCCATTCCCCGCCCGCCCCATGCAGGGCGGTCTCGCCGTTCCAGTGATCTTCGGAGCGGCGGAAGTAGGGCAGCACATCGTCCCAGCCCCAGCCGGTGTTGCCGAGTTGCCGCCAGTGGTCGTAATCGGCGGCCTGGCCGCGCATGTAGATCATGCCGTTGATGGAGGAGCAGCCGCCCAGGACCTTGCCGCGCGGGTAGGTCAGGCTGCGCCCGTTCAGGCCGGGCTCGGGAGCGGTCTTCATCATCCAGTCGGTGCGCGGATTGCCGATGCAGTAAAGGTAGCCCACCGGGATCTGCACCCAGTGATAGCGGTCCGATCCCCCGGCCTCGAGCAGAAGAACCCGGGTGCGGCCATCGGCGGTCAGTCGGTTGGCCAGAACGCAGCCCGCCGTTCCTGCGCCGATGATGATGAAGTCATAGGAACCCGCGTCGATCATGGCCTGCCGAGCTCTGCAAGATCGGCCCAGAAGGGCTCCATCGCCGAAGTGAGCCGCGACCAGACGGCAAAGCGGCGGTCGTGCAGGGCCCTGCGGTCCGGATCGGGGGCAAGCCGCGCCTTCACCTCGGTCATCTCGGCAACTGCGGCTTCCTCGTCCGGGTAAAGCCCCGTGCCGACGGCCGCGGCAATCGCCGCGCCCAGGGCGCCGGTTTCCTCGGCGCGGCCCAGCGTGACCGGCAGCCCCAGGATATCGCAGATCATCTGCGGCCAGTGCGGCGAGCGGGTGCCGCCGCCCGACAGGGTCACGTTGTGGATCTGTGCGCCGGTTGCGGTCAGCACCTCGACATGGCGGCGGTGCTCGAAGCCCACACCTTCGAACAGTGCCCGCAGCAGCTGGCCTTCGTCGTGCCATCCGGCCAGGCCGTAGAAGCCGCCCCGCTGATGTGCGCCGTTGCGGCCGCCGTAAAGGAAGGGATGGAACATCGGGTCATCCGCCGCCAGCGCGGCCCGGCCCACCAGCTCGTTGACCTGACCGAAGGGATCGGCGTGATGCCCGCCCCGCTCGATCAGGCTGCGCACATACCATTCCAGATTGGCGGCCGAGGTGGCGCTGTTGTCCATGTTGGCAAAGCGGTCCCTGCCGAAGGCCGCCACCATGAAGATGCGCGGATCGCTGGCGGGTGCTGCGGCAAAGGTCTGATTGATCGACCAGCTGCCGAGCACGATCGAGGCGGCTTCCGCCCCGACGGCGCCCGAACCGAGCGCCGAAGCCACCACATCGAAATAGCCCGCGACCACCGGCGTTCCTTCGCGCAACCCGGTGGCGGCGGCGGCCTCCGGCGTCACATGCCCAACCACATCGGTCGGCAGCGCCAGCGGCGGCAACAGCGGCAGCGCATCCGCCAGGCCATAAAGCTCCAGAAGTTCAACGTCATACCTGGCTTCCGGCAGCCGCAACAAACCGGCCCCGGACATGTCGGAGATTTCGCTGGCGCGCGTGCCGGTCAGCTGCCGGCCGATGATGTCCTTGGCAAAGCACAGCGTCCCGGCGCGGGCATAGATGTCGGGCCGGCAAGTCTTGAGCCAGGCCAGCAGCACCGGCGTCTGCGAGGGCCAGGGCCGTTGCAGGCAGATTGCGTGCAGGGCCGCCCCCACGCGCTGGTCCAGCTCTGCCGCAAGCGCCGCCGCTCGGCTGTCAAGCGACTGGATGCCAAGCAGCGGCTGCCCGTCCTTGTCGAGCAGATAAAGCCCGTTGCCATGTCCAGCGAGGCCGATCACTGCGATCCGGGCCGCGTCGACGTTCGCCTGTTCGAGGCAGCCGGCGATGGCGGCCCGGGCATTGGCCCAAAGCTCGGCCGGCGGGCGCTCGACCATGCCGGGCGCGGGCTTCAGCGTGGTGCCGTCGATGCCGTAGCGGGCGATCTGGCCGCCCCTGAGGTCGAACAGCACCGCCTTGACGACCGTGTTGCCGATGTCGATGCCGAGGACCAGGTCAGGCGCCATGGTTGTAGACCTCCCAGGCCGCAGCGCCGTCAGCGCCCTGGTGAATGATCGCCATCAGGGCGGCGACGACTGCCCCGGGGTTGGCGTGTTGGTAGATGTTGCGCCCGTAGACCAGCCCGCGCGCCCCCTGTGCGACCAGGGCGGCGGATTTCTCCAGCACCACGCGCAAGTCTTCCTTGCCGCCGCCGCGCGCCAGAACCGGCACCCGGGCCGCCTCGACCACACGGTGGAAATCCAGCGGGTCCGCCGTGGGATCGGCCTTGATGATGTCGGCCCCCATCTCGGTCGCCAGCCGCACCAGCGTGACGATCTTCTCCGCGTCCCCATCCACCTGATAGCCGCCGCGCAGGTCGTTCGGCAGCATCACCAGCGGCTCGATCATCAGCGGCATGCCATAGCGGGTGCAATCGGCCCGCACCCGGGCGATGTTCTGCACGCATTGGCGGAACAGCTCGGGCTCGTCGGGCAGCATGAACAGGTTGACCACCACGCAGGCGGCGTCCATCTCGACCGCCGGCAGCACCGGATCATTGGCGTTCTGCAGTTCGGCCCACATCACCCTGTGCCGGGTCGCATTGTAGGGGTTGCCCATGTCCAGCCGCAGCACCAGCGCCGGCTTGTCGCGCTCGGGTCGCGCCTGCAAAAGGTCGGCTTGGCCGAAGGTCATCTGGATCGCGTCCGGGCCGGCGCCGACCAGCATCTCGACCACGCGCCCCATATCCTCGAGCCCGTTCAGGAACGACGGCTCGTTGCAGACGCCGTGATCGACAGCGACGTCGAGGCAGCCGCCATTGCGGAACAGCCGGTTCATCCGGACCTTTGGGGTGATCTTCATGGATATGCTCCTTCGGGGCGGGGCAGCCTGACCCCGTGATAGGTTTCAAGATCGCTCAGAAATCGCGAGAGTTCGTCGGCGGTCCGCGCGTCGGACCAGCCAAATTCGCGGGCCATGGCGCCGGCGGCGGCGGTGACAAGCGGCAAGGTCAACTCGCCGCGAATGGCCAGCGGGCTGCGCCGTTGCAGCACGTCGGCCAGCCCCAGCGCCTGTTCGCGCTGAATGAACCAGGCGATCTCGCCTTCCGTCAGGGTGACGCCGGGCAGCGGCCGGTCGTCCCGGTCCGCGCAGAACGCGGCAACCGCCGGGGCCCTGGCGCCGTAAAGATCCACCAGATGTGCCGCGCGGAGCGCCGTCAGCCCATGGCGGGCGACAAGTTCGCCTGCCAGGCGGTCCGAATATCCCGCCCCGCCGCCGATCGGCAGATCCTGCGTGCCCTGGCGCCGCGGCAGGCCCAGATCCTGCAGCACCATATCGACCGTTTCCTCGGCAAAGGCGCGGTAGGTGGTCCATTTGCCGCCCACCATGCCGATCTGCGGCACCTCTCCCTGCAGCCGGCGCACCGAATGGCCGCGCGAAATCCGGCCGGTGAAGTCGGCATTGCTGACCGGCAGGGGGCGGATACCGGCATAGCTGTAGACGATCTGATCCCCGGCAATCGCAATGGCCGGAAACAGCGCCCGCAGCGCGCCGAGGATATACTCCCGCTCTTCGACACTGCAGGCGGTGCGGCCCGCCTCGTTCACCCGCAGATCGGTCGACCCGGCCAGGACCCGCCCCAGATAGGGAAACACGATGCAAACCCGGCCATCGCTGTGCTCGAAATAGATCATCTGGCCGTTCAGCGCCGCAGCCAGCGCCGGATTGTCGAGGATCAGATGCGATCCCTTGGTGCCGCAGACCAGCCGTTCCGTCAGTTTCGCGCCAAGGGATGCGGCCGTCTGGTCGATCCAGGCGCCGGTGGCATTGACGATGACATTCGCGCTGACCGGCAACTGCCGCCCGCCCGTGCCGGTGCAGTCCGTCAGGACAAGACCACCCGAAACATGGGCCAACCGGACATAGTTCAGCGCCAGGGCCTTGGGGTTGCCGGCACAGGCATCGCCGATGAGTTCCAGCCCCAGGCGTTCGGGATGCGAGATCCAGGCATCATGATAGGTTGCCGAAAAACGGACATCCCGCCGCAGCGCCGGCCAGTTGGCCCGGGTCGCGGCCCTGCCGTGAAAGCGATGCCGGGGAAGGGTCCGGTTGCGGCCGACGATGGCGTCATAAAGGGTCAGACCCAGCTTGATGGGCAGGGCGCCCCGCGGCCTCGGCCGTCCGGTGAACCCCAGAAAGCCCAGGGCGGCATTGGCAAGGCCGGAGGCGAAGCGGTCGATGGGAATGGTGGTGGGCAGCGGCCGCACGAAATGCGGGGCGTTTTGCAACAGCCTGTCCCGCTCGACCAGGCTTTCGCGCACCAGCGCGATCTCGCCGTTCTCGAGATAGCGCAGGCCGCCGTGGATCATGCGTGACGGCGCCGCCGAACAGCCCGAGCAGAAATCGTTCATCTCGACCAGCAGAACCCGCAGCCCCTGCAAGGCCAGGTCACGGAAGACGCCGATGCCGTTGATGCCACCCCCCACGACGATCACGTCGAAGGCCCCGTTGGCGGCGATCCGGTCGATCCTTTCTTGCCGAGGGTCAGGCATGATCTCTTCCTTTGCGGGCGGTCGCTCCGCAGTTGGTGGTCTTGGTTGGGGGGGCGCGCGCGCAGTTATGCGGTGATGGCGTCCGGATTCGCGGCAATGGCGCGGGTGATGGCCTCGACCTCGGCGTCGGTCAGCCGCAGCCGCCCAGCCTCGGCATTCTCTCGAGCCTGGGCGGGATTGCGCGCCCCGCATAGCGCGAAGGTCAGCCCCGGCTGCGCCAGCGTCCAGGCGATGACGACCTGCGCCGGGCTGGCCCCGTGCCCTTCGGCAATCGGGCGGATGGTCTGCAGCAGCCGGTCGACCCGCGCGCGGTTTTCGACCGAGAAGCGCGGATCATCCCGGCGCTGATCGTCGCCGGCAAAGACCCGGTCGGCACCGATCCGTCCGGACAGGAGGCCAAGCGCCAGCACCGAATAGCCCATGACGGCTATGCCTGCCGCGCGGCAGACGGGCAGGTGGGTCGTCTCGATGTGGCGCGACAACATCGAATATTCTTCCTGCACCGCAGCGATCCCCCCCGCCGCGCGATAGGCCGCAAGGTCGTCGGGGGTGGTGTTGGAGGCGGCAAAGGCAAGGATCTTGCCCTCGGCCTGCAGGGATTTGAGCGCGGCCACCGTCTCGGCGATCGGTGTCGAGGGGTCCTGCCAATGGGTGATGTAGAGGTCGATCCGGTCGGTCCCAAGGCGCCGCAGGCTCTGTTCGAGCTCGTACCGGATCGCGGCGGGGCTCAGGTCACGGTGCACCCGCTGCCCGTCCTGCGAGAAATAATAGGGCCCCCGCTGCGCATGCCAGACGAGGCCGCATTTCGTGGCCAGCACCACCTCGTCGCGTCGCCCGCTGATCGCGCGGCCGACCACCTCTTCGGCGTGGCCAAGGCCATAGGCCGGCGCGGTGTCGATCAGGGTAATGCCGGCGTCCAGCCCGGCGCGGATGGCCGCTTCGGCGGCAGAATCGTCGGTGCCCCCCCACATCCAGCCGCCGATGGCCCAGGTGCCAAGCCCGACCGCCGAGGCGCGAATGTCTGTTCCGGGAATTGCTCGTGTCAGCATCGCGGTCATGCGGAATCTCCGTTCATCTCTAGAATTGCGCTTGCGGTGTCTTCGTCGGTGACAAGCATCGAGACATAGCCGCCGCCCAGGACCGAACGGACGGGTCCGACCTTGTCTTCGCCGGCCGCCACCGCGATCACCCGGCCGCAGCGCCGGATCTCGTCGGGGCGCAGGGCGACCAGCCGCTGGTTCAGCGAGAATTTCGCCACCTGCCCCCGGTCATGGACAAGGTGGCCCAGAAACTCGGCCATGACACCCATGCCGGGCAACATCGCACGGTCGGGCGTCGACAGCGGCTGCAGATCGAAATACGACGATCCCGGGGTCGTGATCGACCCGATGCCCACCAGGCAGACCGTGGCGCGGCGGCCCAGATCCAGCACCTCCTTCACCGCGCCAAGGTTCATCAGCATCTCGCGCTGTTCCGCGCGTTCGGCAAACAGCGGTGCATGCAACTGCAAGGATCGCCCGCCCAGCCGCTCTGCCATGCGCGAGGCCAGATTGTTGACATCGGTGTGGAACTTGCCCTGCACACCGCCGGTCAGCGGCACCACCTGCATGTCGATGGGTCGCTCGACCGTCAGCGCATCGGCCACCGCCGCCACCGCCTTGCCGCCCGAGATGCCCAGGATGTCGCCGTCGCGCAGCGTCTCGGCCAGATGCGCCGCCGCCGCCTGGCCCAGCTGCGCCAGCCTCGTGCCGTCATTGGCCGATACGGTGGGCGAGACGATGGCCGATTGCACCAGCCCGGTGGCCACAAGTTGGCGCTCCAGATCCATTAGCCGCTGGAACGGGGTTTCGATGCTGATCTTGACCATGCCGGACCGGCGGGCCTGTGCGATGATCCGGTTCACCTTCGAGGTGGACAGGTTCATCTCTTCGGCGATCTCGGCCTGTTTGCGGCCCTCGATGAAATGCCGCACCAGGACGGCGTGCATCTGCCGCATCGAGGTGAAGTCGTCGTTGACCTCGTTCATGCCCTGCCTCCCGCCGCCTGGCGCTTCACGAGGTAGTGGTCGAAGGTGACGGCAGCCAGCAGGATCGAGCCGCGGATGATGTCCTGCCAGTAGACTGACACGTTGAGGAGGGCCAGCGAGGAGGAGACAAGCGACAGCAGGATCGCCCCGAGGATTGCCCCGAAGATCGTGCCCTTGCCGCCAGAGAGGCTGGCGCCGCCGATAACCGCGGCCGCAATCACGTTTAGCTCCATTCCCACCCCGAAGGTCGGCTGGGCCGAGCCGAAGCGCGCCATGTAGATGACACCGGCCACGCCGCACAGGGTGGAACACAGCATCGTCGTCAGGAAGATCACGCGCTTGGTGCGGATGCCGGAATAGGCGGCGGCCTTTTCGTTGCTGCCGGTATAATAGACCAGGCGAAAGGCCGTGGTCCGCCGCAGCAGGAAATCGAAGACGGCAACGACGATCACGAAGATCACGATGGCAACCGGGATGACACCGATCGAGCCGATGCCGATCCATTTGAAGCTTGCGGGCAGTTCGAACAGCCCCAGTGGCCTGCCACCCGTCCCGAGCAGGCACAGCCCCCGGGCAATCACCATCGCGGCCAGCGTCACGATGAAATGGTGCAGGCCCACGACCGTCACGAAAAATCCCATGATCGCCCCGATGCCGGCACAGACCGCAATGGCGATCAGCGCGGCGATCCAGGGGTTGACCCCGGCCAGGAACAGCAGCCCCGCCACCACCATCGCCAGCGCCGTCACCGATCCGACCGAAAGGTCGATCCCCCCTGAGATCAGCAGGATCGTCATGCCGACCACCACGATGGCCTCGACCGAGAAGGCCATCGTCATGGCCCGCATGTTCGTCCAGGTCAGGAAATGCGGCGAGGCGAAGGTCATGATCAGAAACAGGACCAGGATGATCAGCACCAACCCGGTTTCGCGGGCGCCGAACAGGCGGGACAAGAGCGTGCGGTCTTGTTGCGTCGTTGTGGTGGCGGTCATGTTCCGGTCCCGGCAGAGGCCAGCGCACCAGGCGCGGCGAGTGTCATGATGTTGGTTTCGGTCAGGTCCGGTCCGGACAGCGCGCCGGTTATGCAGCCTTCGCTGACCACCAGCACACGGTCGCAAAGACCGATCAGTTCCGGCAGTTCCGACGAGATCACCACGATGCCGACGCCACTGTCGGCCAGCCCGCGCAGGATGGCGTGGATTTCGGCCTTGGCGCCGACATCGACACCGCGTGTCGGCTCGTCGAGAAAGATCACCTTGGGCTCTACGGCAAGAAGCTTGGCCAGTGCCACCTTCTGCTGGTTTCCGCCCGACAGGCTTGCGACGCGCTGCGCCATGCTGGCCGCCTTCAGCCGCAGGGACTTGCCGATGCGCCATGCCTGTGCTGTCTCGCGCGCGGGGTCGATCACCCCGAAACGCCCCGCGACCTTCGACAGGTCCAGCGCCGAGATATTGGCGGCGATCGACAGGTCGAGAAAGACCCCGTCGCCCTTGCGGTCCTCGGACAGGTAGACGATGCCGCGGGAAATGCAGTCGGCGTAGTCGCGAAACGCAACCTCCTGCGCCTCCAGCCAGATCCGGCCGCGCGCGTCGCCCTCCAGCCGGGTGATGCCGCGCGCGATCTCGCTGCGGCCCGCGCCGATCAGGCCGCCAAAGCCCAGGATCTCGCCCCGGTGCAGGGCAAAGGACACATCGCGGAACCGGCGGTCCGTCAGCCCCTCGACCCGAAGAATCTCGGGCCCGCGGTCCCCGGTCATCTTGGGCGGGTAAAGCGTGTCCAGCTTGCGACCGACCATGGCATTGACCACATCCGCCGGCGTGATGTCCGCGGTGCGGTCCGTGCGGATATGCTGGCCATCGCGCATCACCGTGACCCGGTCGCAAGTTCCGAAGATCTCGGCCATGCGATGCGAGATGTAGATGATCCCGATGCCTTTCGCGGCCAGCCCGCGCATGATGGCGAACAGTTTCTGCGCCTCGTGCTCGGTCAGTGCGGCGGTGGGTTCGTCCAGGATCAGGATCCGGCAATCGAGCGTCAGCGCCTTTGCGATCTCGACCAGTTGCTGCTGGGAAATCGAGAGATGGTCTGCAGGCAGGCGCGGGTCGATCTCGGCAAGCGGGGCCAGCACTTCGGCGGCCCTGGCGATCAACTCGGCACCGCCCATCAGCTTGCGCCGGGATTGCGCGGTCTGCGGCATGAAGATGTTCTCGGCCACCGAGACATCGCCGCACAGGGCAATTTCCTGATGCACGAAGCCGATGCCCAGCCGCTGGGCCGCGGCGGGGCTGTCGATCTGTACGGCTTGCCCGTCGATGCGAATCTCGCCGCTGTCGGGGCGCAGGATGCCGTCGATGATATTCATCAGCGTCGATTTTCCGGCACCGTTTTCGCCGGCCAGCGCATGGATCTCACCCGCCCGCAGCTCGAACTGCGCCGAACGCAGGGCGCGGATCGCCCCGAAAGACTTGGAGATATCGGTCAGTTGCAAAAGCGGGGGCTGTATCATGGCGATGCCGTGGTCCGGGTCAGGGGATGCCCCGCCGCGCATCGCGGCAGGGCGATGGATGTCAGTCGCGGCCTTCCATATAGGCCTCAAGGACGAAACTGTCGGCATTGTCCTTGGTGATGACCGCAAAGCCGTTGTCGACAAAGGGAATCTGCATCGGGTTGAACCCGGAGACCTTATAGTCGTTGAAGGGGTCGATCAGCCCCGAATGCGCCCCAAGGAAGGTGTTCATGAAGCCGACGAAGCCCTGGATGCCCTGGTTCGGGTTCAGCGCCATGTGGATGTTGCCCGCCTTGATCTCTTCCAGCGTGGTGGGCGTGATGTCGGCATGGATGATCATCAGCGTGTCGCCGGCCGCCTTGACGGCTGCCACTGCGCCTTCGGCCGAACCGGCCTCGGGGATCCACAGCGCGGCAAGGTCGGGATTGGCCTGCAGCATGGCCGATACGGCGGTAAAGGCCGCGTTCGGATCCTGGTTGGTGGCCTGCCGCGCGACCAGCTTCATGGCGGGGTAGGTCTTTTCCATATAGGCGATCAGCGCCGTTACCCGCAGGTCGTGGTTCGACTGGCCGGGGTTTTCGAGAACGGCGTATTCGGCGCTGTCGCCCACCGTTTTGACGATCTCGTCTGCTGCGAACTTCGCCTCGGCCAAATTGTCGGAGGTGATGTAGGCGGTGCGCTTCGATTTCGGCGAATCGGCGGCAAAGGTCGTGACAGATACACCGGCATCGATGGCGCGGTTGATCGGATCGATGAAGGGGTCGGCCTGCATCGGATGCAGCAGGATGCCCTTCGGATTGGTCACGAGATCCTGCTCGAACGAGGCGATCTGCTTGGTGATATCATAGTCGGGCGTTCCCGAGAACACCGCCTCACAGCCCAGGGCCTCGGCGGCCTGCTTGAAGCCCTCGAAGACGGGAACCCAATAGGGGTGCCCCATGACCATGACGTTCATGACATAGGTCTCGCCCGGCTCACAGCGCAGACCCCCCTCGGCCATGACCGCGGGGGACGACCCCAAGAGCGCGACGGCCGATGTCCCGCTCAGTATCAGTGCCTTGAAATAGCTCATGTGTTCCTCCCATGACCGCGGCGTTTCGCGCCACTCTTGCAAGTTTTTTCGCACGACGAAAGACATTGCATGAATAGCGGTAAGCGCAGGTCGCCACAGCGTCAAGAATCGAGTGTATTTATCTCGATTGGTGAAATTTATTGCAGTCCGCTGCCGCGGGACGGTTGATCCCTGCAGCGCGCCGCGTCGCGCATTGCGTCGTTTCATGTGGCGTCAGCAATTGTTGCGGCGCCTGCGCGCGCCCTTGCCGGGTGGATTGGGTGTCCCGGCCTGCGGCAAGACCGGCCCGCGGCGGCATTGCCCGGCAGAGCCTGATCGCGGTCTCGCCGGGGTCGGGCTGCCGCCTGCGCTTGCTGGTCGCCGTGGTCGGAGCCTTGAGCAGTGGCGCGGGCAGGGGTGCCTGAAGACATATCGCCCGGCCCGTCGCCTGCGGGGTGCACGGCGGCGACAACGATCGACGTGAATGTCCGATCGGGCGAAAGGGGCGGGGCCGACCATCGGACGGCAGCCGCCGCCGCCGGGAATCGTTGGCCGGGTGGTTTGGGCGGATTGATCCACCGGACCAATTCCTGATCGCCCAAACCCTTGATGGCGGGCTGGCCCGCCGCCGGATTGCCGGTCGTCGGCCGGCGCCACGATGCCGGCCGGCTCCGGGAGGTCCTGCAAGGCAAGGCACTGGCCCTGCATCCGGCAAGGAGGCTGCGCGCGGAGGTGCCCGCCGCGACAAGCGCCGCAACCGGATCGAGATCGGGTTGCGAGCGCCCGAAGATCCGGCGTCGCGTCGCAACCCGCTACGGCAGAGGCCCGAGGGGCTTTCTCTCCCCTGTCGCCCCCGCCGCAACCGTCATGTTCTGGCCATGATGATCAATGGCTCAGGAGCCTCCTAGTCCTTCAGCGCGAAGGCCATGACGTAATCGCCGGTCACTGGCGAGCGGGCCGCGCCGCCGACCGAGATCAGCACATATTGCTTGCCCGTCGCCGGCGAGACATAGGTCATTGGCGTCGCCGAAGACCCGACCGGCAGTTCGTAGTTCCACACCTCTTCGCCGGTCGCGGCGTCATAGGCGCGCAGGTAGTAGTCCTGGAAGCCGGCAAAGAACACCAACCCGCCCGCCGTGGCCGTGGTGCCGGCATAGGTCGGCATCCCCATCGGCATCTTCAGCCCCAGCTTCAGGCCGAACGGGCCCAGCTGCTCGGCCGTGCCCGCCGGCACCGACCAGGCCACGGTCCGGGTGTTCATGTCGACCGCGGTGATCGTGCCCAGCGGCGGCGCCACGCAGGGCACGCCCAGCGGCGAGAGCCACATGTCGGTCGCCATGCCATAGGGCGTGCCACGCTGCGGCGACGGACCATGGCCGGTGCCATCGGAATGCAACTCTTTCGCGATGGCGGGATAGTCGGCCGAGGGCATCAGCCAGAACTTGGTCGGCACCCGGATATCGTTCATGAACACCAGGTTGTTCGGCACATCGACCGAGACCGAGCCCCAGTTGAAACCGCCCAGGTTGCCGGGCTGTTCGATGGTGGGCTTGTTGACCCCGATCGGCGTCATATTGCCGAAATACTGCATCTGCCGGAACTCGATACGGCAGATCAACTGGTCGAAGGTGGTCATCCCCCACATCTTGGCCTCGGTCAGCGTCTCGGCGCCGATCGTGGGCATGCCGACCGAGAACGGCTGCGTCGGCGACAGATGCGGAATCTCTTCGGGCGCGGCCCCTTCCTGCGGCACCGGCAGTTCCGCGACCTCGGCGATGGGCTCGCCGGTGGCTCGGTCCAGCAGGAACAACTGCGCCCGCTTGGTGGTCTGCAATACTGCCTTGACCACGCCGCCCTTGCCGTCGGGCACGTCGATCAGGGCCGGCTGGGACGGCAGGTCGTAGTCCCACAGATCATGATGCACGGTCTGGAACTTCCAGCGCTCGCGCCCGGTTTCCACGTCCAGCGCCACCAGCGTGGCATTGTATTCGTTGGCAAAGGCCGGACGGTCGGCGCCATAGTAATCCGGCGTGGTATTGCCCAGCGGCGCGTAGATCAGGCCAAGTTCATCGTCATAGGCCGCGGTGGTCCACATGTTGGGGGTTTCGCGGGTGTAGGTTTCGCCCGGGGGCGGCAGCTTTGTGATGGCCGGATTGCCCAGATCCCAGGCCCATTCAAGTTCACCCGTCACCGCGTTGAAGGCGCGGATCACGCCCGAAGGCTCGCCCACCTCCTGGTTGTCGACCACCCAGCCGCCGACGACGATCTTGTCGCGCGCCACCAGCGGGGCCGAGGTCTGGAAGTAGTAGCCCGGCTTGATATCGCCCATCTCGGCGCCGAGCGAGGCAACGCCGCTCTGGCCAAAGCCTTCGCACAGCTTGCCGTCCTTGGCGTCGATGGCGATCAGCCTTGCGTCGACGGTGGTCAGGATCAGCCGCTCATTGCAGGCCTGGCCGGCAACCTGCTGCGCCTCGGGCAGCTTGAAATAGCCGATGCCGCGGCAGCGCTGCCAGAACACGTCCTTGACCTGCGGGTCAAAGCGCCATTTCTCGGTGCCCTTGTCGGGGTCCAGCGCGATGACGACATTGGTCGTGGTGCAGGAATAGACCGTATCGCCGATCTGCAGCGGCGTGTTCTGATCGATGCCGACGTCCTTGCGGCCGGTGCGGAAGGTCCAGGCGAGATCGAGCTTGCTCACCGTATCGCGGTTGATCTGGTCGAAGGGCGAATAGCGCCGGCCCATCGTGTCGCGGGCATAGGCCGTCCAGTCAGAGGGCGTGTTGTCGCCCTTGGCCGGCACATAGGTAGGGATTTCCGCCGTGCGCTGGACCACGCCATGCGGCTGGAAGGTGAAGACGAAGCCGAGGACGAACAGGACCAGCGCCAGCGCAGCAAGGCCGTAGAACGGCTTTTTGCCCTGGCCGTCGGCCAGCGTGGGCATGAACAGCGCGGCGACACCCGCGACCGCAATCGGTACCATCAGCCGCGTGAACAGCGGCCAGAAGGCAAGCCCGGCCTCCCAGATGGCCCAGGGGACCGTGAGAACGGCTGCCGCAATCACCAGCCAGCCGCCGGCGGTCCGGCCGCGCCACATCGCGACGGCCGCGATCAGCCAGACGAGGCCCAGCAGAAAATAGTACCATGAGCCGCCAAGGCTGATCAGCCAGCCTCCGGCGATTGCCAGGCCTGCGCCCATCACCGCCAGGACGATGACGAAGAGCCGGGAAAGAACGTGCATTGGAGAGACCCCCTTCTATCCATAGAATCAGATGCTTCGGCACAGGTCCGCCGGTGCGCCCGAGCTTGACGCAGGTCCAGCATGAGTTCCATCGCGCAGTCGCACCTTGGGGGGTGTTTTTTCAAGATTCTGCATTTCACACGCCTGGGTTGCAACGCGGGGGCGGGATACTTGGGCAGAATCCCTTGCGCGCCGGTCGCGCCCACCGTGAGCCGAGCAGGCGGCGGGGGCCCGTGGAAGGCGAGCCGGCCGCAATGCCGCCGCCCGGTCACGCCGGTGATCGCCGATATTGCCCGCCTCCCGCCGCCCGGCAGAGCGGGTATTCCGCGAAACTGAACAGCAGAAACGGCCCGCGCCGACCGTGGAACCGGCGGATGGCGGCACGAGCGCCAGATCGCTGCATAAGGTAGGCTGCTGGTGCGGGTTTGCTCCCGGAGGTCGCCCGGCGAGACCTTCGGCATGGCGCGGAACTCACCACAACAAGCGCGTGGCAACCGCCGACGGTTGCCCCATGGCACGCGAGCCTCGTCCCCCGGGGAGGTATTTTGCCGCCACGCCCCCGCAGCCGCCGAACACCCCGCCGCCAATCCATTGGCCCGCATGGCGCCCGTGAAACACCTGCGGGACACAGGCGCGCTGATTATCTGTATTTTTCCGATGATCTGGTGGGCGACCCTGGAATCGAACCAGGCATGAGTCGCCTCGGCGGAGTTACAGTCCGCTGCCGCACCTTGCAGCACGTCGCCCACTGACGCGGGAAATAGCCAAGGGGGCAGGGGGCGTCAAGCGGGTTTCCTCTGCCTTCCCGTGCCATGCGGGGGCTGCAGCGCCGGGGGGGCTTGCGCCGGCAGGCGATTTGGCCCCTTTGTCGGGGAAAGCGGGAGATACCGATGAAGAAACCGGCCTGGGTGGTCGACAAGGAGCGCGGGCGAAAGGCCGAGGCGAAAGAGACCGTCTGGCTTTTCGGCCTGCATGCCGTGCGCGATGCGCTGCAGAATCCGCGGCGCGAGAAACTGCGGCTCATCGTCACGAAGAACGCTCTCGACCGGCTGAACACGGCTGTCGCGGCGGCCGGGATGGTGCCCGAAGTGGTCGACCCGCGCAGTTTCACCGCGCCGCTCGATCCGGGGTCCGTCCATCAGGGCGCGGCGCTCGAGGTGCGGCCACTGAACTGGGGCAGCCTGGCCGATGTGGCGGTATCGGGCGCCGGGGCGCCGCTGGTCGTGCTGCTGGATCGGGTGACAGATCCGCATAATGTCGGTGCCGTCCTGCGCTCGGCCGAGGTCTTCGGCGCCCGGGCGGTGATTGCACCGCGCCACCATTCGGCGCCCGAGACCGGGGCGCTGGCGAAAACCGCCTCGGGCGCGCTGGAGCGTCAACCCTACCTGCGGGTGACAAATCTGGCCGAGGCGATGGCAGAACTGCAGGCGGCGGGCTATGTGCTGATCGGTCTCGATGGCGAGGCGCCGATCACCCTGGCCGAGGCGGTGGCCGGGGCGGGCGGGCGGCCATTGGGCTTGGTGATGGGTGCCGAGGGGCCGGGCCTGCGCGAGAAGACCCGCGAGACCTGCGACCTGCTGGCGCGAATCCCGGCGGCAGAGGCCTTTGGCAGCCTCAACGTCTCGAATGCCGCCGCGGTGGCACTCTATGCCGCCAGCCAGAGGTGATCACGAATGCGCGATCAGGCTTTTAATCGGCGAGTAGGCTTTCCATGTAACAGTAACGAGGCCGGGAACTGGAACCCCCGTCCCCTTTGCACTGTCCCTCGTTCCGCACCTTGGCGCCCCGGCCTCCGGCCCGGGCGCCTTTTTCCTGTCACCACCCTCCGGAGACCGAGATGACCGAGGAGACCACGATCCGCAATATCCTGGGCACCGCCCGCACGATTGCCGTGGTGGGCTGGTCGCCGCGGCCGGACCGGGCCAGCCACGGCGTGGCGGCCTATCTGGCGGGGCGGGGCTATCGGGTCATTCCGGTCAATCCCGGGCAGGCGGGCCAGCAGGCCCTTGGCGCCACGGTCCGCGCCTCGCTGGCCGAGGTGGCAGAGAAGGACGGGCCGATCGACATGGTCGACATCTTCCGCCGCAGCGAAGAGGCAGGCGCCATCGTCGATGACGCAATCGCGGCGGGGGCGAAGGCGGTCTGGATGCAGCTTGGCGTCATCGACCCGGCGGCGGCAGACCGGGCGCGGGCGGCCGGGCTCGACGTGGTGATGAACCGCTGCCCCGCCATCGAGATCCCGCGCCTCGGCCTGTGACGGCGCGGCCGCGGGCGCCTGCAGCCCGCGGCATATCCGGCGGCCGGCTGGCCATGCCGCTTCTTCTCTGCACAAATATCCCCGCCGGAGGCATCCGGCGCAGCCGGACGGCGCGTCAGCGCCGTGCCGCCTTTTCCGCAATGCCGGAGGTCCCTTCGCGCCGCTCCAGCTCGGCCAGCACATCGGGCAGCGCGACGTCGCGGGCGGCCAGCATCACGAGCAGATGGTAGAGCACATCGGCCGCCTCGGCGGTCAGGCGGTCGCGGTCGCCCTTCACCGCCTCGATGATCGCCTCGATGGCTTCCTCGCCGAACTTTTCGGCGCATTTCTCGGGGCCTTTCGCCAGCAGCTTCGCGGTCCAAGAGGTCTCGGGATCGCTGCCCCTGCGCAGGGCAATGGTGGCGGCGAGGCGGTCGAATGCGGTCATGTCAGTCTCACGGGGATGCCGGCTGCGGCCATATGGGCCTTGGCTTCGCCGATGGAATAGTTGCCGAAATGAAAGATCGAGGCGGCGAGGACGGCCGAGGCATGGCCCTGCGCGATCCCTTCGACCAGATGGTCAAGGGTGCCGACCCCGCCCGAGGCGATCACCGGGATGTCGACCGCATCGGCGACGGCGCGGGTCAGCGGCAGGTTGTAGCCCCCCTTGGTGCCGTCGCGGTCCATCGAGGTCAGCAGGATCTCGCCCGCGCCTTTCGACGCCACGGTGCGAGCAAATTCCACCGCATCGATGCCGGTGGGTTTCCGGCCGCCATGGGTGAAGATCTCCCACCGCCCTGGCGCAACGGTCTTGGCGTCGATGGCGCAGACGATGCACTGGCTGCCGAACCGGTCGGCGGCTGCGGCCACCACGTCAGGGTCGGCCACCGCGGCCGAGTTGAAGCTGACCTTGTCGGCGCCGGCCAGCAGCAGGGCGCGGACATCCCGGTGCGAGCGCACGCCGCCGCCCACGGTCAGCGGCACATAGATCTGTTCCGCCGTGCGTGTCACCAGATCGAACATCGTGCCGCGGTTTTCATGGGTGGCATGGATGTCGAGAAAGCAAATCTCGTCGGCGCCGGCGCGATCATAGGCCTTCGCGGCCTCGACCGGATCGCCCGCATCGATCAGGTTGACGAAGTTCACCCCCTTGACCACGCGGCCGTCGGCCACGTCGAGGCAGGGGATCAGGCGGGTTTTCAGCATGGCAGGGCTCCGGCGCTGTCCCCGTTTACGGCGGCGCTGCCCCCGTTTACGGCCTGGCCGCCCGGGGCGCAACCGGCGCGTCAGTCCTCGCGGCCCAGGCGCCGGGCCGTCGCGACGGCGGCGTCCAGCGCGGCATCGAGGGCGCGGGAAAAGCCGGCCGCCTCGGCGGCGTCAAGGCCGGCCGCCGTGATGCCGCGATAGGATTTCAGCGCGGCGACGATCTCGCCGGCGCCGGGCACCCCTCCCGCAAGGCCGGCGGCGGATCCCGCGACCACGGCCTCGACCGCGCGTTCGGCAATCGCCGGCGGCAGGCCAAGCGCCAGCGCCTTGGCATGCATGGCTTGCGCCATCAGCGCGGGATAGCCCGGACCGGACCCCGACAGCGCCGACAGGATGTCGAGGTGATCCTCGCTGTCCACCCGGTCCTCGGTGCCGATCGCGGCGAGGAGACGGCGGGTCAGGGCGATATCCCCGGCCGGCAGGTCGCCGCCGGCGAACCAGGGGGAATAGGAACGGCCGGTCGACGCCCCGCCGTTCGGCATGGCGCGCACGATCCGCGCATCCGGCGCCAGCGCCTGCAGCCGGCCCATCGGAATCGCTGCCATGAACGAGATCAGCAGCCGTGCACCGGGCGCAAAGCCCGGCACCGGAAAATCCTCGGGGCGGACCGACAGCACCAATGGCCCGGCCTGCGCCTGCAGCGCCGCCATGTCGCGGACCAGCGTGACGCCGGGGAAATCGGCATAGCCCGGCGCGGCGCCCGAGCGGTTCAGGATCACCAGATCGCCCGGCGCGACGATGCCACCGCGCAGCAGGGCCAGCCCCAGCGCCTGCCCCAGCCAACCCGTGCCACCCAGAATGCCGATCCGTCCGGTCATGCCGCAATTCCTTTCATTCGGCCTGTCCCGCGGGGCGGGGGGCGTATTCCTGCCGCATCCCTTCGGCATAGCGCCGGAACAGGCCGGCAAAGGCGGTGATCTCCGCCTCGGTCCAGTCACGGAACAGGCTGGCCGTGTGCTGCCACTTCACCCGCTGGAACCCGGCGAACAGCGCCCGCCCGGTCTCGGTCGGCTGCAGGACCGAGCGGCGGCCGTCGGCCTGGCTGACGGCGCGCGCGACCAGGCCGCGTTCGACCAGATCGGCGGCAAGGCGGCTGGCGCGCGAGGGGTCGACCATCATCTCTTCGGCCAGCAGGCCGACCGTCGCCTCTTCGGGCGCCACACGGCCATGGCCCGAGCCGATGCGGATGACGGCACCCAGCGCCTGGAACTGCACGGGTTCCAGCCCGGCATCCAGTTCCTGCATCAGCCGTGCCGGTACATCGCCCTTCTTCACCCGCCGCACGAAATGGAACATCTCGTCTTCCAGCATGAGCAGCGCCTGGCGCGCCGCCGGGCCGAAGCCAAGGGCGGCAAGGCGTTCGGCGAAGAGGAACAGATCGTCCCCGGATGCGGATTTCGCGGTCATGGCGGGTGTCAACCGTGGATGGATCGGCTTGTCAAGCTTGTGTTGATAGCAATCATATGACATTGACATACATATTTTCCCGGCATAGATCAAGCCCGACCGGCCCGCTCCCCAACCGTCGCGCCGAACCGCTGCGGCGGATTGTCCCCGAACCGCCCCTGATGAGGTTTGCCATGTCTCAACCCACGCCGGCCCCGCCCGGGCCCTCGGGTTCGATCCGCCCGGTGATTGCCTCGGTGGCGCTGCTGCTGCTGCTGGCGGCGCTGGACCAGACCATCGTCTCGACCGCGCTGCCGACCATCGTCGCCGATCTGGGCGGGGTCGAGCATCTGAGCTGGGTTGTTACCGCCTATATCCTGTCCTCGACCCTGGTCGCGCCGCTTTACGGCAAGCTGGGCGATCTTTACGGCCGGCGGCGGATGGTCTTCATCTCGGTCGGGCTGTTCCTTCTGGGCTCTGCGCTGTGCGGCATGGCCAGTTCGATGGGCTTTCTGATCGGCGCGCGCACGCTGCAGGGGCTGGGCGGCGGCGGCCTGTTCGTGCTGGCGCTGTCGGTGATCGGCGATGTCATCCCGCCGCGCGAACGCGGCAAGGTGCAGGGCGTCTTTGCCGCGGTCTTCTCCACCTCGTCGGTGGTGGGTCCGCTCCTGGGCGGCTGGTTCGTCGAAGTGGCCAGCTGGCACTGGATCTTCTACATCAATCTGCCCTTGGGGCTGATCGCCATCGCGGTCTTTGCCGTCTCGTTCGGGGCGCATCCGGCGCGGCAGAAGCATCGGATCGACTGGGCGGGGGCGGCGGCGCTGGCGTTGTCGCTGGGATCGCTGACGCTTGTCACCTCGCTGGGCGGCAGCACGCTGGGCTGGGACCGGCCGGAGACCTGGGCGCTTGCCCTGCTGGCGCCGGTCGCCGGCCTGGCCTTCGTCTGGATCGAGTCGCGCGCCGCCGAGCCGATCCTGCCGCTGTCACTGTTCCGGCTGAATGTCTTCACCGTCTGCAGCCTGCTGTCCTTCGTCTCGGGCGCGGCGATGCTGGGCGCGCTGACCTTCGTGCCGATCTATCTGCAGATCGCCAAGGGCCTTTCGCCCACCATCTCGGGCCTGATGATGGTGCCGATGACCGCCGGGATCATAACCTCGTCGACCACTGCGGGGCGGTTCATGGGGCGGACGGGGCGGTACCGCATCCTGCCGATACTGGGGATGGGCTTTGTCCTGCTGGCGGGCCTGGGGCTGGCTATGCTGGACGAGACCAGTTCGGCCCTGGTCTTCTGCCTTGTCATCGCGGTCTTCGGGCTGGGAATGGGCTTCACCTTTCCGGTCGTCACCACGGCGGTGCAGAATGCCGTTCCGCGCGCGCAGCTTGGCACGGCCACCGCCTCGGGCGTGATGTTCCGCCAGGTCGGCGGATCGCTGGCCGTGGCGGCCTTCGGCGCCATCTTCGCCACGCGGCTGGCCGCGGGCCTGGGCGAAGCTGCGCCGGAGGGTCTGGCCGGCGAACTTGGCCCCCAGGCCCTGGCCGGCCTGCCGCCCGAATTGCAGGCCGAGGTGGCAAGCCTTGCCGTCCAGGCCATCAGCCCGGTGTTCTGGGCCACGGCAGCCCTGGGCCTGGCGGGTCTCCTTTGCGCGCTGATGCTGCGCGAGGTGCCGCTGTCGCACCGCACGCCGTCTGAGGTGTCGGAATAGCCTGAAACCCGGGCAGGTCACTTCGCAGATTGCAAACTTCGGGCTGAATATTTCGCAAATCTTTGCAGTACCCTCCCATCGCGCCCTTGCGCTGCATTGCAGCACCCCTAGAGTGCCGGCAGGGAAGACAGACTGCGAGGGGACTGCTCCGATGCCCGAATTCAGGAAGATCCTTGTCGCGAACCGGGGCGAGATCGCCATCCGCGTCATGCGCGCGGCAAACGAGATGGGCAAGAAGACGGTTGCCGTCTATGCCGAGGAAGACAAGCTGTCGCTGCACCGCTTCAAGGCGGACGAGGCCTATCTCATCGGCGCGGGGCTGAGCCCGGTCGGCGCCTATCTCTCGATCCCGGAAATCATCCGGGTGGCGCGGATGTCGGGGGCCGATGCGATCCATCCGGGCTACGGCCTGCTGTCGGAAAACCCGGATTTCGTCGATGCCTGCGACCAGGCCGGAATAACCTTCATCGGCCCGCAGGCCGATACGATGCGCGCGCTTGGCGACAAGGCCAGTGCGCGGCGCGTAGCCATCGAGGCCGGCGTTCCCGTGATCCCCGCAACCGCCGTGCTGGGAGAGGATTTCGACGCCATCCGCGCCGAGGCGGCAGAGGTGGGCTATCCGCTGATGCTGAAGGCCAGCTGGGGCGGCGGCGGGCGCGGCATGCGGCCGATCCTGAACGAGGACGAGCTGGAGGCGAAGGTCCGCGAGGGCCGGCGCGAGGCAGAGGCCGCCTTCGGCAACGGCGAGGGCTATCTGGAGAAGATGATCATCCGCGCCCGCCATGTCGAGGTGCAGATCCTGGGCGACAAATCGGGCAATGTCTGGCACCTGTGGGAACGCGACTGCACCGTGCAGCGGCGCAACCAGAAGGTCGTCGAGCGCGCCCCGGCGCCCTACCTGACCCAGGCCCAGCGCGAGGAAGTCTGCGCCATGGCCAAGCGCATCTGCGCCCATGTGAATTACGAATGCGCGGGCACCGTCGAATTCCTGATGGATATGGAGACCGGCAGGTTCTACTTCATCGAGGTGAACCCCCGGGTCCAGGTGGAACATACCGTCACCGAGGAAATCACCGGCATCGACATCGTTCAGGCCCAGATCCTGATCGAGGAGGGCAAGTCGCTGCCCGAGGCAACCGGCGTCGCCAGCCAGGACGCGGTACCGCTGAACGGCCATGCCCTGCAGTGCCGGGTGACGACCGAGGATCCGCTGAACAACTTCATCCCCGACTATGGCCGGCTGACGGCCTATCGCAGCGCGACGGGCAACGGCATCCGGCTCGACGGCGGCACCGCCTATGCCGGCGGCGTGATCACCCGTTATTACGACAGCTTGCTGGTCAAGGTCACGGCCCATGCCCAGACGCCGGAAAAGGCCATCGCGCGGATGGACCGGGCGCTGCGCGAATTCCGCATCCGCGGCGTGGCCACCAACATCGAATTCGTCATCAACCTGCTCAAGCACCCGACCTTCCTGAACGACACCTATACCACCAAGTTCATCGACACGACGCCCGACCTCTTCCACTTCAAGAAGCGGCGCGACCGGGCGACGAAGATCCTGACCTATATCGCCGACATCACCGTGAACGGCCACCCCGAGACGGCGGGCCGCCCCCGGCCGGCGGCCGAGGCCAAGGCCGCGAAGGTGCCGCTGCCCTGCACCGGGCACCCGGCGACGGGGACCCGCAACCTGCTGGAACAGAAGGGCCCGCAGGCGGTGGCCGACTGGCTGCGCGCGCAAACCCGGGTGCTGATCACCGACACGACCATGCGCGACGGGCACCAGTCGCTGCTGGCCACCCGGATGCGCTCGATCGACATGATCGCGGTGGCGCCGGCCTATGCGGCCAATCTGCCCGGCCTGTTCTCGGTCGAATGCTGGGGTGGCGCCACCTTCGACGTGGCCTATCGCTTCTTGCAGGAATGCCCCTGGCAGCGCCTGCGCGACCTGCGGGCACGGATGCCGAACCTGATGACGCAGATGCTGCTGCGCGGCGCGAACGGCGTTGGCTATACGAATTACCCCGACAATGTGGTGCGATCCTTCGTGAAACAGGCCGCAGTCACCGGCGTCGATGTCTTCCGCGTCTTCGACAGCCTCAACTGGGTCGAGAACATGCGCGTCGCCATGGATGCCGTGGTCGAGGCGGGAAAGGTCTGCGAAGGGACGGTGTGCTATACCGGCGATCTTCTCGACCCGGCGCGCTCCAAATACGACCTGAAGTATTATGTCGCCCGCGCGGGGGAACTGAAGGCCGCCGGCGCCCATATCCTGGGGCTCAAGGACATGGCGGGGCTGCTGAAACCGGCCTCGGCCCGGGTTCTGGTCCGGACGCTGAAGCAGGAGGTGGGGCTGCCGATCCATTTCCACACCCACGACACCTCTGGCGCGGCGGCGGCGACGATCCTTGCCGCCTGCGATGCGGGGGTGGATGCGGTGGATGCGGCGATGGATGCGTTTTCCGGCGGCACCTCGCAGCCCTGCCTCGGTGCCATCGTCGAGGCATTGCGGCACACCGACCGCGACACCGGCCTCGACATCGATGCGATCCGCGAGATCTCGAACTACTGGGAACATGTGCGCGCGCAATATGCGGCCTTCGAATCCGGCATCCCGGCACCCGCCTCCGAGGTCTACCTGCACGAGATGCCCGGCGGCCAGTTCACCAACCTCAAGGCGCAGGCCCGCAGCCTGGGGCTGGAGGAGCGCTGGCCCGAGGTGGCGCAGGCCTATGCCGATGCCAACCGGATGTTTGGCGACATCGTGAAGGTGACGCCCTCGTCCAAGGTGGTGGGCGACATGGCGCTGATGATGGTGGCGCAGGGCCTGACCCGGGCACAGGTCGAAGATCCCGCCGTCGACGTGGCCTTTCCCGATTCGGTCGTGGACATGATGAAGGGCAATCTCGGCCAGCCCTATGGCGGCTGGCCCGAGGGAATCATGCGGAAGGTGCTGAAGGGCGAGGTGGCACTGACCGAGCGGCCGGGCAAGAGCCTGCCGCCCGTCGATCTGGAGGCGGTGCGCAGCAGGCTGTCCGCCGATCTCGACGGGTTCAGGGTCGATGACGAGGATCTGAACGGCTACCTGATGTATTCCAAGGTCTTCCTCGACTACATGGGCCGGCATCGCCAGTACGGGCCGGTGCGCACCTTGCCGACGCGCACCTTCTTCTACGGGATGGATCCGGGCGAGGAGATCACCGCCGAGATCGACCCCGGCAAGACGCTGGAGGTGCGCCTGCAGGCGGTGGGCGACACCGGCGAGGACGGCGAGGTCCGGGTGTTCTTCGAGCTGAACGGCCAGCCACGGGTGATCCGCGTGCCAAACCGTGCCGTCAAGGCCCGCACCGCCGCGCGGCCCAAGGCGGCCGAGGGCAATCCCCTTCACATCGGCGCGCCGATGCCGGGGGCCGTGGCTTCGGTTGCGGTGCAGGCCGGCACCAAGGTGCGTGCGGGCGATCTGCTGCTGACCATCGAGGCGATGAAGATGGAAACCGGCCTTCATGCCGACCGCGAGGCCACGGTGAAGGCGGTCCATGTCCATGCCGGCAGCCAGATCGAAGCCAAGGACCTGCTGGTCGAACTGGAATAGGGCGGCCTGCCATCCGTCCGCGGTCCTGACGGGCCGCCGACGGATGGCAGGGGCCCAATGATGGCGGCAGCGCCTCCTGCGCGCCTGCCCCCGGGCCATTTCCATACCCTGCCGTGGCGGCTGCCAGACGCGCCGGCGCGGCTGCGTCATGGCGGCAGGGCGGGCCGCCCACGCCATCCGCAGGCAGGGAACCCGCAGATGGCTTATGCAATCCGCGCCCCGTTGCATCTTTTCCGGTCATGGTAGGCTCGGGGCAGGGCGGCCGGCGGGCAGGGTGGAATTTCCGCCCTCCGCCTACATTTTCCTCTTGCGGCTCCCGCGGCCATCGCCTAAATCCCGCTCCACCGAAAGGGGCGCGGGCGTAGCTCAGGGGTAGAGCATAACCTTGCCAAGGTTAGGGTCGTGAGTTCGAATCTCATCGCCCGCTCCAATTCGGTCTCTGAATGTAGAGATGTGGAAAAGGCCTCCTTTGGGAGGCCTTTCTGCTTTCTCCCCCCCATCCGAGCCGCCATTTTGCCCTTTCAGGCCGGCCTCCGGCAGCGCTATCCTCATCCTCGAAAGGCAGGCGGGGGGCGGCGACGTCATCCGCAAAACCGCAGGAGGACGGCGCCGATGACCGCAAGGATGAACTATTACAAGGCCTCCCCCGCAGCGATGAAGGCCATGATGGCGCTGGAGGAGGCGACGAAACAGCTATCCATATCGCTGGCTCTGCGCGAATTGGTCAAGATGCGGGTCTCGCAGATCAACGGTTGTGCATTCTGCCTGAACCTCCACGCCCCCGAGGCGCGGGAGGCGGGCATTTCCCAACAGAAACTGGATGTTCTGGCCGCCTGGCGCGAAAGCCCGGCCTTCGACAACCGCGAGCGTGCAGCGCTTGGCTGGGCCGAATCCCTGACGCGCATCGAGGTGACGGGCGTGCCGGACGCGGAATATGCCGCCCTGGCCGAGGCTTTTGACGAACGTGAACGCGCCGATCTGACATTGATCGTCACGACGATAAATGCCTGGAACCGTTTCGCTGTCGGCTTCCGCACGCCGCATCCCGTTCAGGCTGGGGCTGCACCCTGACCGTTTGCCGCGGGCTTCCGCGCCGGTCCCGCCAGCGGGCCGGACAGCCGTGACCCCTGCTGTTGCACAGATTGCAAGGGATCCCGCCGTGGTGTCGGGATGTCGGGGTGTCGGTCGGGTCGGCTTGCCACGCCAACCTGGGCCGAGGGGTTTTCTCGATGACCAACCCGATGATGGACCTGCCTGGGGGCGGGAGGGAGCGCTCCGGCATCGGCCCCTTGCGCGAAATGATCGGTCTCGCGGCCGAGCGGCGGATGGAGTTGGGGGTCGGCGCAGCGCAACGGTTATCGCGACGCAGGATTGGCGAGCCAAGCTGCGATTGCGGTAATGCGCGATCGGGGCGACGGCGGCGGCTGATCCGGGTGGTTCGCAAGGAGACGGCGCCCGACGTCGGGCGCAACCGGATCGGCGGACAGCGGCGCGCGGCTGGAAGGGCCGTGGCACGGCGGCCCCCGGTGCGCGCGATGCCGGAATTTTGGCGGGCGGGGCTGCACCGCCTGACCCGCGGCCTGTGGCGCAGATGCCGGCGCCGCAACGCGGTCTCGCGCGGCCGCTGACGGTGGATGGCTGCGGCAGCCCGCAAGGCCTGCGGGGGACAAGCGCTGTCCCATCGGCCCGCGCCATGGTTTTGGGCCATGGCAGCCAATGGCACGATCCACTCTCCGACCCGGCGGAAGTGCGGTGGCCTGGCAGGAGACGGGTCGAAGACCGATCCGGCGGATGCCTTGCCCGGCGGTTGGCCGGGCCGGGCGGATGACCCGCTTGATCCGGCAGGCCGCGGCATGCGTTTCCGCCCCTGCCGGCCCCCCAGCCAGCTCCTCGCCAATGCCCTGCCAGTGCCCTGCTGGCCGGCACCCCGCTCCGAAAAAAGGTGCCTTGCGCCTTGCGCGGTCTGCGCTCAGCCCAGCGGGCCCAGGCGCCGCGCCCATTCCTCGACGATGCGCAGCCCGAACGCCGTCGTCGGAATCGCCGGCTGGCGGGCCGTGGCCGGGGGCAGGCCCAGACGCAGGGCCAGCAGCCGCTTGCCATAGGCAATGAAATTCTCGACCGAAGCCATCATGAACACGATCAGCGGCAACAGCGCGCTGTGCAGCCGTTCGGCTTCGGCAAGGTCTTCGGCGCGGCCGGTCTTCAGCAACTCCATGATCCGGATCTGCGGATCGAACAGATCGGCGGCCGGAATGACACCGACGCAGCCGGCACGAACGGAATCGATCAGTTGCAACCCGCCCAGGCCGCCGAACATCTCGAACACGCCCTCGGTGTCCTCGTTCAGTTGGTTGATCCAGGTCGCCGGCCCCTCGGCCTTGAGGAGCGCCACATTCGGATGCTGGCGGTTCAGCGTCTTCAGCGCGGTGTTCGACAGGCTGGTTGCCATGACCGCCGGGGCGTTCTGGATGCCCAGCGGCAGGTCCGACCTGTCGGCCACCCGACCAAGGAAGCGCACCAGTTCCGGTTCCGGGATGCCGCCGATGCCGGGTGGCTGCAGGATGGCCCAATCGGCCCCCGCCGCCTTGGCGGCCTGCAGGAAGGCGATCTGGCCGTTGATGCTGGTCTCGCCCACCGTCACCGCATAGGGCACCCGGCCGGCGATATCCTCGCCCACCCAGTCGATGACACGGCGGCGTTCGTTGACGTCCAGCTTGCCGACCTCCGTCGCCAGCCCCATCACCGCGATGCCCTGCGCGCCGCCGGCGATACAGCCCTCGACCTGCCGGCGCATGGCCTCGCGGTCCAGTTCGCCCGCCTCGTCGAAAAAGCTGTAGAGAATGGGGTAGACCCCGTGGAAACCCGTCTTCATTGTTTTCTCCTTGCCTCAGGCCCGGCCGAACTTGTCGATCGCCGCCCGCATCGAGGCCTTTTCGCGGATATAGGCCGCCATTTCGGCCTCCACCGCCTCGGCCTCTTCGGCAAAGGTGGCGATGGCCTGCACATGTTCGGGCGGGATCACCACCACGCCATCGGCATCGCCGACGATATAGTCGCCCGGATTCACCACCACGCCGCCGGCCTGCACCGGCACATCGCGCGCCAGCGTCATCATCCGGCCGATGGAACTGGCGGCCACCACCGAGCGGGCGAAAACCGGAAAATCGGTCTGGCTGCGGATCAGCTCGACATCGCGGACGCCGCCCTCCAGCACCACCGCCTCATGGCCGTTTGCCACGGCACCGGCATTCATCAACTCGCCCCAGATGGCGACATCGGCATTGCCACCGTTGGAGATGACGATCACGCTGCCCCGCGGTGCGGCGTCGATCAGGTCGAAGGCCAGTTCCGGCTTCAGCCGTTCCGTGCAGGGCACCTCCAGCACGGTTGCGGCGCGGCCGGCGAATTTGCGGGCGTTGACCCGACCCTGGATGCCGCTGTCCATGAAGCCGCGGCGGCCGGCGATCTGGTCGCAGCCATCCGACAGGGTGGCGACGGCCAGCTTGCGCAGGCGGGCGATGATCTCGTCTTCCATGCCTTCCTCCTTGAATGTCCTGACCGATATTCGGGGACGCCGCAGGGGCGCCCCCCGGGCCATCAGGCCGCCTTCGGGCGCCGCACCAGCCGGATGATCAGCGGCACGATCCAGATGGCGAAGAACACCGCCGCCAGGGTGCCGGAAATCGGCCGATCCACGAAATGCACCAGATTGCCGTCCGACTTGATCATCGAGTTGACGAAGCTTTCCTCGACGATCTTGCCCAGCACCAGGCCCAGCACCATCGGCGCGATGGGAAAGCCGTTGTCCTCCATCAGCCAGCCCAGGATGCCCAGCACCAGCACGATCCACAGATCGAAGACCGAGTTGTTGACGGCGAAGGCGCCGACGATGGACAGCATCAGGATGACCGGAAGCAGGATGCGCTGGTTGACCGACAGCACCTTGCCCGCGGCGCGGATGGCCAGCAGGCCCAGCGGGATCAGCAGCAGGTTGGCCAGGATGAAGACGATGAAGATCGCCGCGACGATGTCGCCGCTTTCGGTGAAGACGGTCGGTCCGGGGTTCAGCCCCTTGATCAGCAACACGCCGATGACGATGGCGGTGATGGAATCGCCCGGAATGCCGAAGACCAGCGCCGGCACATAGGCACCGCCCAGCGCCGCGTTGTTCGAGGCGCTGGCATCGACCACGCCTTCGATGTGGCCCTTGCCGAATTTCTCCGGCGTGCGGGAAAACCGCTTGGACACCGCATAGGAAATCCAGCCGGCAATGTCGGCGCCTGCCCCGGGCAGGATGCCAAGGAAGGTGCCCAGCGTGCTGCCGCGCAAAACGTTCAGCTTGTACTGGCGGATCGCGGCGATGCCCTGGGTCAGGATCGCGCCCTTGACCTGGGGCGGGGGCGGCAGGTCTTCGTCGATGGTGGTGGCCTTGCGGAACAGTTCGGCCACGGCAAAAAGACCAATCAACGCGGCAATCAGCGATACGCCGCCCATCAGGTTGACCGAATCCATGGTATAGCGGGGAAAGCCCGTCACCACATCCAGCCCCACCGTGGCCAGGAACAGGCCCATGAACAGCGAGATGCAGCCCTTGATCGGATTGGAGGCACTGACCAGCGTTGCCGCGGAAAGCCCGATCAGCGCCAGCCAGAAATATTCATAGCTGGAGAAGTTCAGCGCGACCGCCGCCAGTTGGGGCGCAAGGAAGATCAGCACCAGCGCGCCGAAGATGCCCCCCATGGCCGAAGCCAGCAGGTTCACCGACAGCACCTGCGCCAGCTTGCCCTGCCGGCCAAGCTGATAGGCCTCGTCGACATAGGCGGCCGAGGCGGGCGTGCCCGGAATGCGCAGCAGCGCGCCGGGAATGTCTCCGGCAAAGATCGCCATGGCCGAGCAGGTGACGATGGCGCCCACGGCCGAGACCGGATCCATGTAGAAGGTGATTGGCACCAGCAGCGCCGCTGCCATCGTCGCCGTCAGCCCGGGCATCGAGCCGACGAACAGCCCGAACAGCGCGGCGCCCAGGATGGTGATGATCGTATGTGGCTGGAACACCAGCGACAGTGCATCGACATAGTTCATGGCAGCAGCCTTTCGATCACGCCATAGGGCAGGGGCACGCGGAAGGTGATGGCAAAGATCAGATACAGCGCCACCGTCACCAGAAACGCCGTGATCAGGCTGGTCAGGACACGCACCCGGAAAGCCAGAAGCAGGCCGGAGGCGACAAGGAAGCTGGTGGCAAGAAAGCCGATGCGCGGGCTGAGCAGACCATAGGCCACGATCGAGGCCGGCACCGCCAGTACCGCCACCACATTCGCCGGTTTGGAAAACCACGCCGGCCGCACGAACAGCGGCAAGGCCGCCCCGCGCAGCAGTGCCGCGCCCGCCAGCGCCAGCCCGCACAGCGCCAGCACCGCCCCGATCAGGCCGGGGTAGAACGAGGGCGCCACCGCGATATTGCCGATGGCCGGAAAGCTGCGGGACTGCACGAAGATGAAGATCCCGAGGCCGGCAATTGCCAGCCCCGAAACCAGATCGCTGACCTTCAGCATGGTCAGTCCCGCGTACGCAGGCCGAGGAGTTTCATCACCTCGCCATTCTGCGCCTGCTGCTCGGCCATGAAGGTGCCGAAATCGGCGGCGTTCAGATATTCCAGACCGAAGCCGCGTTCCTTCATGAAGGTCTGGAAGCCCTCGGAATGCCAGGCGATGTCGACGGCGGCCTCCAGCTTGGCCGAGATGTCCTCGGGCACGCCCTTCGGCGCGACCATGCCGCGCCAGGTGCCGCCCACCCAGTCGCGGCCGATGGCTTCCTGCACCGTCGGCACGTCGGGGAAGGCCTCAAGCCGGGCGCCCGCCAGCACCGCCAGCGACTTGACCTGTCCGGCGTCGATCATCG
The DNA here is from genome assembly GCA_014879735.1 of Paracoccaceae bacterium. Taxonomy (GTDB): domain Bacteria; phylum Pseudomonadota; class Alphaproteobacteria; order Rhodobacterales; family Rhodobacteraceae; genus Pseudogemmobacter. The sequence continues at coordinate 18,263 of JACSRN010000065.1, read as the reverse complement.
ACTTGGCCTCGGGCAGCGACGACGGCACGATCTGCACGCCACCGGCGGCCAGTTCCTGGAACCCGGGCGCCGCGCCCTGGCTGGGGACCACGACCACTTTCAGCGGATCGATGCCTTCGGCGTTCAGAAGGCCAGAGAAGGCAAGGTGATAGCCGGCGCCAGGCGCCATGCCAGACAGTTTGTAGGTGCCGGCCGGGGCGGCGGCGATGGCATCCAGCGCTGCGCGCAGATCGGCCCATTCGCTGCTGGCCGAGACGTTGAAGGCCGAGGCATCAAGATTCACCAGCCCCAGCGGCGCCACATCCCCCGTGGTGAAGGGGGCGGTGCCGCTCCAGTAATAGGTCGACAGCTCGGCGGTGGCGAGGCCGATGGTATAGCCATCGGGGTTGGCGTTCAGCATCTCGGTATGGCCGATGACGCCGCCGCCGCCGGTGCGGTTCACCACGTTGACCGGCGTGCCCAGTTCCTTCTCGATCTCGGCCGCCAATGCGCGGGCCACGGCATCGGTGCCGCCGCCGGCCGACCACGGAACGATCATCGTGATGGGACGTTCGGGATATTCGGCGAGGGCTACACCCGCTGAAAGCGTTGCGGCTGCAACCGTAATGGCAAGAACAAGTTTGGTCTTCATGGGTATTTCCTCCTCGTTTGAAGCAGTTCGTCCGGGTCGCCGGCTGAGATGCGGTCCAGCAGGTCGGTCTCGGTATAGGCAAGCACGCGCAGCATCGCCGCCCGCGCGCCGGCAGCATCGCCGGCCAGGATGCGCTGGCTGACTTCCTCATGCGCCGGCAGGTTGCCGGGAAACATCTCGGGCTTTTCGATGCTGATCTTGAAGAACGCGGTCAGGATCGCCGTCAGCGCCGGGGCGAAGGCTGTCAGGATCGCATTGCCCGAGGCCATCAGCACCGCGATGTGAAAGCCGATGTCGGCCTTCACCGCCGCCTCGGGGTTGCGGGCCCCCGTCACCATGTCGCGGTAATGGCCGGCGATGGCCTGCTTGCGCGCCGGGCTGCCGTTCAGCGCCGCCAGCAGCGCCGCCTCCGGCTCGATGATCCGCCTGGCCTCCAGGATGTCGCGCAGCAGGTCGGGCTGCAGCGGCATCGCCCGCAGGTGCCAGTGCAGCACGTCATGGTCGAACAGGTTCCAGTCCTCGCGCGGCAGGATCACCGTGCCCACCCGCGGCCGGGCCAGCACCATGCCCTTGGCGGCAAGCACCTTCACCGCCTCGCGCAGGACGCTGCGCCCCACATCCAGCGATTGCGCCAGATCGGCCTCGACCGGCAGCGGCGCATCGGCGGCATAGTCTCCGGCCACGATCCGCTCGCCCAGCACCGCCACGACCGAGGCAATCTTGCCCTTGCCCATGTGCAGCGCGGTCGGCGGGGCGGGGTGGCGCATCAGAACTTGCCGAACTGGATATAGGCCTTCTGCGGGTCCTCTCCGGCCAGGATGGCCGCGCGCACCTTGTTCTCGGCGCCGATTGCGGTTTCCGCCCGGGTGATGATCTCCTCGGTCAGATCCTTCGGCAGGATGACGATACCGTCCTGATCGCCGATGATATAATCGCCCGGTCGGATCACCACATTGCCGATGGTGATCGGCTCGTCATAGGCCTCGGGGCACCAGCTGGCCACCACATCGATCGGCGTGGTGTAGCTGCAGCAGACCGGGAAGCCGATATCCTTGATGAAGCTGACATCGCGGCAGCCACCATCGACGACATAGCCCAGCACGCCGCGGTTCTTCAGCGTCTCGGCCGACAATTCGCCCATCAGGGCCCGCACCGAATCCTGCGGCTGGCAGACCACCACATGGCCGGCCGGCGCCTTGGACAGGAAGCCCGTCCATTGCAGCAGCGAGTCATGGGCGCTGATCGTCTTGTCGGGGCGGCCGCGCAGGGTAAAGACCGGGCCGGCAATCCGCATCCCCGGTTCCAGCGCCTTGATCTCGCGTGGCAGCACGGCGGGCGGCAGGCCCATGTCGCGCATCACGTCATAGATAATACCGGAATAGCAGCGCGAAAGCCGCTCGGTCAGCCCAGTCATCTCATCCTCCCCATGGGCACATCGGCCCCGCTTGCCCAGGCGGCACAGGTGCCGCACCAATTCATCTGATGAATTGATCGTGCCCGTTGTGCCGATTCCCTCGAGTCGAGTCAATATTGATATTACCAATGGAGCCGAGCCATACTATGATTTTGACGAACACTCCCTGCCGCGGATCGCCACACCGAATGCTCCAGCCCCTTCTTGTCGTCAGCAGCCGCGAGACGCGCCCCGCCAAGGTTGCCGAAGCGCTGGAAGTCCTTGGGCCGCGCATCGTCTCGGGCCGTTATGCCGAAGGCAGCGCGCTGCCGATCGAGGCCGAACTGGTGCGCGAGCTTGGTCTCAGCCGCACCCCGCTGCGCGAGACGATCAAGACATTGATCACCCTTGGCCTGATCGAGGTGCGCCCGCGCCTGGGTACCCGCGTTCGCCCCCGCCGCGACTGGAACCTGCTGTCGCGCGATGTCCTGCGCTGGATGAGACCGGCAAGCGGCATCAACTGGGACCTTGCCATCGCCGTCGACGAAGCGCGCGAGATCTTCGAGCCCTCGGCCGCGGCGCTGGCCGCTGACCGCGCCAGCCGGGCGCAGATCACCGCCATCCGCGTGGCCTATGACGCAATGGAAGGCGCGGCCCGCGATGGCGATATTCCCGGCGCCATCATCGCCGACAAGGCCTTCCACCTCACCGTGCTGGGGGCCTCGGGAAACCCGGTGCTGCAATCTTTCGGCGGCGCCATCGATGCCATGCTGGGCCTGCTGTTCGAAGCCGCGATCGAAGAGCATATGCAGAGCTTCCGTGACAATCTTGAACGGCATCTGCGGGTGCTGCAGGCCATCGAGGCCCACCAGCCCGATCTGGCCCGGCAGGCCATGCTCGACATGATCCTTGCCACCCGCCGGCGGCTGGAGGCCTACCGCCAGGCCGCCATGCCATGCCCGGCCGAAGACTGATTTCAAACCCCGAAAACGGAAAAGAGCCCGATGCCCGTCGAAGACAAGGTTGAAACCAGGGATGCGGCCCTTGTGCCCTACCAGTTGCCCTTTCCGGCCGATGCCGCGAAGGAAATCGTCATTCCAGGCGCCATCGCCGAGGATGAACGGATCTGGGTGCCGCAGGCCGAGAATGTCGCCTTTCGCCCGCTGTGCCTGAACGCCTCGCAGGGTTACTGGATGAACCTGCTGCGCGTGCGCAAGTCGGGCGTGCTGTCGCGCCACCGCCACCCCGCGCCAGTGCATGGCTGGGTGCTGAAGGGGCGCTGGTATTATCTGGAGCACGATTGGCAGGCGACCGAAGGTTCCTATGTGTACGAACCGCCGGGCGAGACGCATACCCTTGTCGTGCCCGAAGACGTGACCGAGATGATCACCTATTTTCAGGTCAACGGCGTGATGCTCTATGTCGATCCCTGGGGCAAGACCATGGGCTATGAGGACGTGTTCACCAAGATCGACATGTGCCGCGCACATTACGAAAAGGTCGGGCTTGGCGCCGATTTCGTAAGCCAGTTCATCCGGTAGCGACCCCGCGCTGCCCCGGCCCCGCCGTGAGGACGCCTCGCCCGGCACGGGCGGGCAGGGGGCCGCCGCCGGCCAAGGGCCGGAAGGGATCCGCCGCCGGCCAAGGGCCGGAAGGGATCCGCCGCCGGCCACACGCCGCGCGCGAGGATCCCGCGTCATCCTGCGGGCGGGGCGGATCGACCGGGCCAGGCCGCGCATCCCCGTGCGCGCCCTGGCGTCGACGGGTCTAGGGGATAGACCTATTTTTCGGCCCAGTAGCTGTCGGGCGGCGGGCCATAGTCGAGCAGGGCGCAGGAATAGACCGCACTTTCGTCGAAGGAATAGCGTGCCTCCATCTCGGCAGTCAGCGTCAGGCCGAGGCCGGGCGCTTCGGGGCGCAGCAGGTGGCCGTCGACGATTTGCGCATTGTCACCCATCATTTCACGCCCGAGGGGAAAATCGAGCATCGGAAACTCGACGAGTTTTCCGCCGGCGGCGAAGGCGGCATGGTAGCTGGCCATGATGGCGGCGGCCCCGCCCCAGGCATGAACCACCACATCTGTGCCCTTCGCCTGGGCGGCGCGAAACACGTCCATCACCGCCGAAATCCCGCCCATGACCGATGCATCCGGCTGGACAAAATCATAGACATCGTCGTTCAGCCGCTCGATCATCTCCTTCGGCGTGGTGATGATCTCGCCGCCGCAGACCGGCACGTCGATCCGGCTGCGCAGTTCCTTGAAGCCTTCCGGCGCATCCGGGCCGATAGCCTCCTCGACAAAGATCATCCGCTTGTCGGTCCGTTCGTGCACGGCGTTCACATAGGCCACGACATCCTCAACCGCCTGCGGCGGGTCGGCAAGGTTCTGGCACATGTCGACCCCCACGGCGATCCCGCGGCGGCCGGCCTCATCCAGCACCCAGACCGTGCGCAGGATGTCGCGCTTGACGGCGCGGATCTTGTAGAGCGTGATCCCGAGGCCTTGCAGCAGGTCGAGTTCGCGCCGGAACTGATGTTTCGCATCGCAACACCCGCCCGAACCGTAGATCCGGATCCGGTCATCCTGCGCGACGCCCAGCAGATCGTAGACCGGCTTGCCGCGCGTCTTGCCCAATGCGTCCCACAGCGCGATCTCGAAGGCCGCGATGACATGGCGCGCGGCGCCCTGCAATGACCAGTAGTCGCAGAGCGACCGCAGGTCGCGCACCCGTGCGGCGATGTCGAACCCGTCCTTGCCCAGCACCTGGGGCGTGCAGAGGTTGACGATGGCTTCAAAGACCCGGGGCGCAAAGACCGCGAGATAGCCCTCGCCCAGGCCGGTCACGCCATTGTCGAGCGTGATCTCGACCATGCCGATGGTGCGCTTGGGGCCGTTCGGAAAACACTCCTTGATCTCCGGATCGTCGGCATCCGCATAGGGCGACGACAGAAGAACGCAGCGAACTTTCGCAATTTTTGACATCAGTACCCTTTCACCAGGTCGATGGTTGCCTTCAGAGGATCGCCGGCGCGGAACCGCTGCAGATTGGCTAGAAACCAGTCAATCTTACGGTTGACCTCATCCGAGGTTCCGCCACCGGAATGCTGCGTCAGGATCGTGTTGGGCGTGGTCCAGAACGGATGATCGCGGCCGAGCGGTTCGGTCCGGGTCACATCGATGACGGCGCCGCCAAGCTGGCCGGACTGCAGCGCCCGGGCGAGGGCCGCCTCATCGACCAGCGTGCCGCGGCCGAGGTTGCAGAAGATCGTGTCCGGCCGCATCCGGGCAATGCGCGCGGCATCGAACAGCCCCTCTGTCCCGGGTGAATGTGGCACAGTGGCGACGACCACGCGCGCGCGCGCCAGGGCCTGGTCAAGCTGCGCTGCCGACCAGTCGCGACCGAAGCTTTCGATCGGGCAGTCGAAGGGTGCCAGAAGCTGGCCGAGTCTGCTGTTGATCGATCCGCGCCCGAACAGCACGACAGGGGCGCCCGACAGCGACCCCAGCGTCGGGCGGATGTCGTCGCCGATCCAGTCCGCCGCCGCGCGCAGAGTGCACAGCCGGTCGATCCCGCGCAACAGCGCCAGGATCCCGGCAAGGGCAGTTTCGGCCACCGGATCGGCGAAAAATCCCGCAAGATTAGTAACTTGCACCGCAGCATGCGCGCGGCGCCAGTCCAGATCGGCATATTCGCCAAATCCCGTCGACTCAAGCTGCATCCAGCGCAGGTTCGGGTTTCCGGCGACGATCGCGGGATCGGGATTGCCGAAGATGATCGGCGCATCGGAAGCGGCCCCTTCCGCCGGATAGCGGATGGTCATTCCCGGCGCGCCGTCGGCCAGCCGTTGCCGCTGGGCAGGGGGCAGGACAATGCGGACGTCGATCTCCACTATGCACCCACCGGCTTCGAGGTGCAGATCCAGATCGTCTTGGTCTGCAGATACTGGTCCATGGCCTCGGCGCCATTGTCGCGGGCCAGAGAGCCGGAGCGGCGGTAGCCGCCGAACGGCGTCTTGACATCGCCCTCGGAGAAACCGTTCACCGAGACCGTGCCGCAGGGCAGGCGTCGCGCCATCCACAAGGCCCGGTCGATATCGCGGGTGAAGATCGAGGCATGCAGGCCATATTCTGTGTCGCGGGCGATCCGCAGCGCCTCGGCCATGCCGTTCACCGGCAGGATCCCCAGAACCGGGCCGAAGATCTCTTCGCGGGCGATCACCATGTCGGGCGTCAGCCCCGCGAATACCGCAGGTTCGATGAAGGATCCCGGGCCAAAGCTTGTTCCGCCGCTGAGAAGGCGCGCACCCTCGGCGCTGCCCCTGGCGATATAAGACATCACGCGCCGGTGATGTTCCGGCGTGACCATGGCGCCGATATCGGTGGCGGGGTCGAGCGGGTCGCCGACCCTGAAGGCCCGCGCCCGTGCCGTCACCCGTTCGGCATATTCGGCCGCAAGCTTTGCGTCGACCAGTTGCCGCATGTTCGCCGAGCAGTTCTGGCCGCCGTTCCAGAATGCCGACATCGCGGCATGCTCGATCAACCCGTCGTCCAGCACGGCATCGTCCAGCACGATGAACGGACTTTTGCCGCCCATCTCCAGCCCGATGACCTTGAGATTGCTTTCCCCGGCATAGCGCAGGAAATAGCCACCCACTTCGGTCGAGCCGGTGAAGGACACGATGTCGATGTCGGGGTGGCGGCCAATGGCCTGGCCGGTGGTCTCGCCCAGGCCCGGCAAGACGTTGAGCACCCCGTCCGGCACACCGGCCTCGCGGGCAAGCTCGGCCAGCCGAAGCACCGAAAGCGGCGTCTGCTCGGCCGGTTTCACGATGCATGAACAGCCCGCCGCCAGCGCGGGCGCCAGCTTCCAGGCCGCCATCAGCAATGGAAAGTTCCAGGGCAGGACAAGCCCCACGACGCCGGCCGGTTCCTTGACGATCAGCGCAAGATTGGCCTCGCCCGTTGGCGCCACCTTGCCGAAGGCCTTGTCGGCAAGTTCGGCATACCACTGGAAGAAGTTCGGGACCTCGTTGCCGATTTCGTGCAGGCAGTCGGTGATCGTCTTGCCACTGTCGAGGCTTTCCAGAACCGCCAGTTCGTTGCGGTGCGCCCGGACCAGACCGGCCAGCCGCAGCAAGACCTGCTTGCGATCCTCGGGCGCTGCCCGGGACCAGATGCCGTCGTCGAAAACCCTGCGGGCGGCAGCGACCGCCCGGTCGACATCGGCCGCCGTCGCATGCGCCACAGCGGCCAGCACCGCGCCGGTTGCCGGATTGATCGTCTCGAACCTGCCGCCATCGGAGGCATCGGTGAAAGCTCCGGCGATGAACAGCCGGGTCTCTGGCACAAGGGCCGCGGCGATGGCGCGTGTCTCATCTGCAGTCAATGCCATGGCGGCGTCCTCTTTCCGTGCTTTCCGAAGCGGGCCTGATGCCCGCGCATCGCCTCAGCCGCGCAGCACGCCGGGAACGCCGGTGTCGAGCATCATCTGGCGGGTGGCCTCGCGATAGCCCGGCCGGGCATCACGGGTCGGCGGGCGGCAACGGCTGGATGGCAGGCCGATCAGCTCCATGCAGAGCTTGTCGAGATAGCCATCGCCGCTGGTGAACTCGCCCTCGATCCGCATCCACAGATGATAGAATGGCATGGCTTCCTGCGTGATCATGCGCTGCACCTCGACATAGTCGCGCGCTTCCAGCCGCTCGATCAGCTTCAGCCCCCATTCCGGCCAGTAGTTGCACAGGTGCACCTCGAAAGCGCGGACCCCCATCATGTGGCTCATGGTGAAGAACAGGTTGTTGTCGATGATGCTTAGCCGGTCGGCGAAATGCGTGCAGACATGCTCAAACTCCATCGCGTCGGTGCGCGGCGTCGCCCATTTGAGACCGACGACATTCGGGATTTCGGCCAGCTTCTCGACCATCGAGAACGAGACGTTCCGGCTGGTCCAGAAGGTGTTGTAGATGATGATTCCGGTGCGGGGCGCCGCTTCGGCCGCCGCCTTCACGAATTCGAAGAAATCCTCTTCGGTATGCGAGAAGTAGAAGGGGCAGGAGACCTGGATATAGTCGACGCCGATCCGTTCGGCGGCCTGCGCCAGCGCGATCAGTTCGCGGGTCGATGTGGTCTGCGCGCCCATGGCGACTGGCGCGCGGCCGGCGACCTCTTGCTTTACCGCCTGCGCAACGGCGACCCGCTCGTCGAAGGTCATGGTCGAGAAGTCACCCGCCGCGCCGCCGGCCAGGAGCACGGCATTGCCGGCCGCCGCGCCGCGGTCGATCAGAAAGCGGCTGTGCGCACGGGTGGCGTCAAGGTCAAGGCTCAGATCCGGGTCGCGGAACATCGTGGGCACGGTGATGTAGCAGCCGCGCAACCCGGCACGGAGATGTTCAAGTCGTTGTGAGTCAGACACCGCGCTTCCTTCCGCAACATGATCTTGGCAGGTTCAGGGGATCCCCAAAAACCGCTGGCCAAATACCCATCGCCTAGAAAGCTAAGGTCAGACGTCGCCGCAGGAGTTTGCGTCAGGCGACAATCTCTTTGCGCGGGGCGCAAGCGTAGTGCGAATCATCCGGGGTTGGTCCGGCGGCTGAGCGTCCAGGTGACATGGGGCCGGAACCGCGCCATTTCCGCCGCCGAAAAGCTTGCGCGAAAGTCGCTGGGCGACAGGCTGAAATGCTGCCGGAAGGTGCGCGAGAACACGGCCGGAGAACTGAAACCGCAGAGCAGCGAAATCTCCGAAATCGCCTCTTTCGAATAGAACAGCATTTCCCGCGCCCGTTCGAGCCGGACCCGCAGGTAATATTCGCCAATCGAGGATTGGGTTTTGCGGCGGAATTCCCGCTCCAGGTTCCGCCGCGGCGTCTTTACCTGCGTCGCAAGCTCGTCGATCGGCAGCGGCGATTCGATGTTGATTTCCATCAGCGCAATGGCTGACTTGACCGGATCGGCGCGTTCGCTGGTTTCGGCTCCGATCGGCGCCCGCTGCGCCGCATCCGAGCGTTGAAAGCCGGGATAAACCAGGCCGTTGGCAACGTGGCCGGCCAGGACCGGTCCATGCTCGCGCTCGATCAGGTTCAGCAGCATGTCGAGCACGGAGATGCCGCCGGCGCAGGTCAGGATCGGCAGGTCGAGGACATAGCGCCGCTCCACCGCCTCAACATCGGGGTAGCGTTCGGAAAACAGCGGCAATGCCTCCCAGTGGCAGGTCGCCCGCCGCCCGTTCAGAAGGCCGGCATCGGCGATGGCAAAGGCCCCGGTATTGACCCCGGCGATGATGACGCCATGCGCGTTCTGGCGCTGGATCCAGGACACCAGGCGCTTGGACAGGAAGGAGATCGGGTCGTTGCAGGCAAGGATGAAGATCAGATCGAAGGTGAAGTCAGAATAAATGCTCGAATCGACACTCAGGCTCATCCCCGCGCCGGCTTCGACCGGGTTGCCGTTCTCGGAGACGAAGCTCCAGTTGAACAGGCGCCGGCCGGCATTCTGGTTGGCGATGCGGAAAATTTCGATAATCGGAACAAGATCGTAGAGTCCGTACTGCGGCGCCAGAAAGATGCCGACCTCCTGGAAATCCTGTCTGGTGCCGACGGCGCGGGGCATGTTTGATTCGGTCCGGATGTGTTTTGCGCAAATTATCAACTTCTTGTCGCAGGGCGCAAACCTGAAATCCATGGCGCTGGGCAAGCTTCTCCCGTTGCCCACTGTCCCGACCGGCTGGCCCAAGGCGCACATTGCCCTGCGGGACCGCCGCGCCGAAACGAATCTGCGTGGCGTTGCAGATGGTTGCTTTGTCTGAGCGACGCCGCGGCTGGTATGGCCAGCGAATGGCCATCAACAAGAACGAGGAGGAGAACGAATGACCGTTGCCACCAAGACGCTATTGGGAAGAAGGACGTTCCTGTCGGCCGCAGGCGCCGTTCTCGCGGCGCCCATGCTGGGCACGCGAGCCTTTGCCTACAACAAGCCGATCGAACTCGTTCACTGGAGCTGGCTTGCGGCATCCGACGGCGAGGTCTGGGCCAAGATGATTGACGCCTTCAACGAGGCGCACAAGGACAAGGGCATCCAGATCAAGCTGCAGCTCGTCCCCGAGGAGCAGTACACCACCAAGGTCCTGACCGCCGTGGCCACCGGCCAGGCACCGGACTTTGGCTGGGGCACCGCAGGCAAGGCCGCACAGCTGGCGCGGGACGAGGTGATCATGCCGCTTGACGATCTGATCGCGGCAAGCGGGCTCGATCTGGCCGATTTTTCGGACACCTCGGTCAAGGCCGCGCGCTATCCGAAATACGACAACAAGATGTTCATGGTGCCCATGGACCTCATGAGCCTGCAGCCGGAAATCAACATCGACCATGTGCTGGCCGCCGGTCTCGATCCCGAGGCGCCGCCGAAGACCGGCGAAGAACTGATCGCCTGGGCGAAGGCCATGACGCAGATGGCCGACGGCAAGGTCACGCGGTCGGGTATCATGATGACCGGCTCAGGTGTGCAGCCGACCGTCACCTGGGGGATCGTCGCCGAGCAAATGGGCTTCCAGCGGGCCAGCGACGATCTGAAGACGGCCTGCGTGAACCCAGAGGCCGGCATCAAGGCAATGGAATGGGTACTGGCGCTGTTTGACGAGCACAAGGTGTCGACGCGCGACGTGACCGACCGCTACAAGGCGTTCGGAACCGGCGAGGGCTCGATCTTCTGGACTGGCCCCTGGACGCTGAACGGCTATGTCAATCAGGGTCTGAACTTCCGCACCTACGATTTCCCCAACATCGGCGGCACGCAGAAGACCTATTTCGAGATGGGTGGGCTGGAACTGTACAAGCAGCAGGACGAGGGCCGCTACGAAGCCACGATGGAGGCCGTCCGCTGGCTGTCCGACAACAGCTTCCTGTGGACGACCGTCGGCCGCGGCGCCTCGCCGCGCAAGTCGATCCTGGCGAACCCGGACTACAAGACGGCGGGAATCCCGTGGGACAAGCGCGGCGCCTTCGTCGACGGCATGTCCTTTGCGACGATCCTCGAGGTGCCGGTGCTTGATGGCCCCGACTTCACCATCTATTCCGGCGGCAACCTGCTGGCAAAGACCCTCGAAAACGTCTGGGCCGGACAGAAGTCGCCGGCAGAGGCAATGGCCGAACTGCAGGCACAGTGGCAGAAATCGCTCGACAAGGGTTGAGCGTCCTCCGGTGGCGGCCGGGCCAGAGTCCGGCCGCCATCCTCTGCCCGACCTCGGCCCGCGTTCCCGGACGCAGGGCCGGGCCCGAAGATCGAAACCCTCATCGAGAGCCAGGAGCCGGATGTCCGAACAGGCCACACCCGCAAGCGCCCGAACCGATGCCGTGCCGATCGACTGGGCCGGCTATGTCTTCGTGGCCTTCTTCACGATCCCCTTCCTGCTGTTCAATGTCCTTCCGGTGCTGTTCGGCGGCTATGTCGCATTCACGGAATGGAGCATCATCGGCGCGCCGGCCTGGGTCGGCACCGACAATTTCACCGCGGCGCTTTCGGATGAATGGGTCCGCAACGCCTTCAGGAACGTCCTGCTCTACGGGCTGATCATCGTTCCCGGCGTGACGGTGTTCGGCCTGCTGGCCGCGCTGTTCGTCAACCAAGGCTGGCCGCTGTCGGCCGTCGCGCGCACGTTCTTCTTCGCGCCCTATGTCGTCTCGGCAACCGTCATCGGCCTGATCTGGGTCTGGCTGCTCGATACCCAATACGGCCTGATCAACCACTACCTGGCCTATCTCGGGCTTGACGGCATTCCCTGGCTGACCTCGACCGACTGGTCGCTGATCGGCGTCAGCATCGCCTCGATCTGGTGGGACATGGGACTGGCCTTCGTCCTGTTCCTTGCCGCGCTGCAGGACATTCCGCGCGATCTGCTCGAGGCGGCCAAGGTGGACGGCGCCAACGGGCTGAAGCGGCTGTATTTCATAACCCTTCCGCTGATGCGGCCGGTGATCAGCATGGTGATCACGCTGCAACTGATCTCGACGCTGCGGATCTTCAGCCAGGTCTATGTCATGACCAACGGCGGGCCGGCGGGATCTTCCGACTCTCCGATCCGCTACATCTATGAATCGGCAATCGTGCGGCATTCCTTCGGCTACGCCTCGGCGCTGGCGATCCTGCTGTTCGCGCTGATCCTGATCGTGACCTTCGTGTTGCGCTTCGTCGTGCGGGAAAGGTGATCGCAATGGCTGTCTCTCCCGGTCCCGGCCTGTTCGGCAGGTATCTTGCGCGCCACAACATGCGGATGGCCGATATTCCGCTCTGGGCTGCGGGCATGTTCGTGGCCCTCCTGTGGTCGCTGCCGTTCCTGTGGATGATCTCGACCTCGTTCAAGCGGTCGCAGGACGTGATGACGCGCGACATCGAATGGCTGCCGAGGGTCGTCACCTTCGACAACTACATCAAGGTGTTCGAATTTCCGGTCATCCGCTGGGGTATCAACAGCCTTGTCCAGGCAACAGTGTCGACCGCGCTCTGCGTGTTCTTCGGCGCCATGGCAGGCTATGCGCTTGCGCGGATGCGCTTTCCCGGCAACGGCTTTCTGTTCGCGATCTTCATCGCATCGCTGATGATCCCGGCCGAGGTCTATGTCATTCCGCTGCTGCTGGCGGTGATCAAGATCGGCTGGGCCAGCAGCTACCAGGCGCTGATCCTTCCGACGGTGGCGAATGTCTTCAGCGTCTACATCTTCCGGCAGTTCTTCCTCGGTTTCCCGCGCGAGCTGGAAGAGGCGGCGCGGATGGATGGGGCAGGGCCGTTCCGCATCTTCTGGCTGGTTGCCCTGCCGCTTGCCCGCGCGCCGGCCATCGCTGCCACGGTGATCATCTTCACGCTGAACTGGAACAACTTCCTCTGGCCGCTGCTGGTGACGTTCGACGAAAGCATGAAGACGCTGCCGGTCGGGATCGCGCAATTCGCGCCGGTCGTCGGATCGCACACCCAGCTTGAAGGCTTTGCCGTATCCATGGCCGCGGTGACGATCCTGTCGGTGCCCAGCCTGATCGTCTTCTTCGTCCTGCAGAAATACTTCATCCACGGCATCTCGCAGGGAAGCGTGAAGTCATGAGCGACTTGAACAGCACAAACGCGGCGCTGCTGCCGATGCCCCGGCTTCTGATCGACGGGAAATGGATCGATGCCGCGGATGGCGCGACCTTCGAGACCATCGACCCGGCAAGCGAGACGGTGATCTGCGCCGTGGCCCGCGGCCGGGCCGAGGATGTCGACCGGGCCTGCCGGGCCGCCCATCGCGCCCTTTCCGGGCCCTGGCGCAGGCTGACGCCTTTCGAGCGCGGCCGGATGCTGATGCGGCTGGCCGATCTGGTCGACCGTGACATCGACCTGCTTGCCGGGCTTGAGCGGCGCGATGTGGGCAAGCCCGCCGGCGAGGCGGAGGGCGATATCCGCGGCGTTGCGAACTGCCTGCGCTACAATGCCGGGGCGGCGGACAAGATGGAGGGGGCGACCATCCCGCTCGGCCCCGATTACGTCGATTTCACTGAACTGGAGCCGGTTGGCGTCACGGCCCATATCGTGCCCTGGAACTATCCCCTCGGCATGGCGGCGCGCTCGGTAGCGCCGGCGCTGGCGGCGGGCTGCACGGTGGTGCTGAAACCGGCAGAGCAATCGCCGCTGACGGCCCTTGCCTTCGGCCGGCTATGCCAGGAGGCAGGACTTCCCGAAGGCGTGGTCAACATCGTGACCGGCTACGGGCTCGAGGCGGGCGATCCGCTGGTGCGTCATCCGCTGGTGCGCTCGATCACTTTTACCGGCTCGATCGCGACGGGCCGGAATATCTATGCCGCCGCCGCGCCGGGGCTGACGCCGGTGGTGCTGGAACTGGGCGGCAAGAACCCGATGATCGTCTGCGCCGATGCCGACATCGACCGCGCGACCACAGATGCGCTGGACGCCAGTTTCGGCAATTCGGGCCAGGTCTGCTCCTCGGCCTCGCGCTACATCCTTCACCGCAGCATCCGCGATGCCTTTCTGGATGCGCTGGCGGCGAAAGTTGCACAGCTGCGGGTGGGTCCGCCCGAGGACAATCCGCATCTGGGCCCGCTCGCCTCGCGTGAGCAGTACGAGAAGGTTCTGGGCTATCTGCGCCTTGGCGAAAAGGACGGGCTGCGGCTCCGCTTCGGCGGTGCGCGGCCCCCGGGGCTGGACCGCGGCTATTACCTTGCCCCGACCGTCTTCGAGGACGTGGACCCCGACCATCCCCTTGCGACCGAAGAGATATTCGGCCCCGTCGCCGTCGCTTGCACCTTCGACGACGATGACGAGGCGGTGGATCTGGCGAACCGGCTGGAGACCGGGCTGGTCGCCGGTCTCTATACCCGCGACATCTCGCGCGCGCTGGCGCTGGGCCGGCGGCTGGATTTCGGGTCGGTCTGGATCAACGGCTGGTTCATCGGCGGGCTGCAAGCCCCGACCGGCGGCGAGAAATCCAGCGGAATCGGCCGCGAGCGCGGCCTTCCGGGGATCAGGAACTACTTGCGGATCAAGAACATCGGCATCCGCATCTAGAGAGGCACGGTGGCCGCACCACCGGTTTCAAGGCACCAGGACGAGGACGCAATGGCGAACCCTATCAAGAACATAACCCACCACCTCATGGCCCGCGACCCTGAACACTGCGTCAACCAGACCATGACGCGGGTTCTGCAGAACGGCGATCTGGTCGCCGTCTACAACGAGGAGCGCTACCCCTATCACCATGATAGCGGCCGCACCATGTTCACCCGCTCGACCGATGGCGGCCGGACCTGGGGCCAGCCGGCGATCCTGCTCGACTGGAGCGAGACGACCGGCAACTGGGATGCCGGCATCTGCGAACTGAGCGACGGCACGCTTCTGGTCAACTACACGCTCACCGGCTTTTTCAAGCGCGGGCAGAAGCCGTCGCAACCGTCGTGGTCGGCCGCCCCGAACACCAAGCAATGGGGCGACTGGACCTGGGCCTTCAAGACCCAGAGCTGGCTGGGAACCTTCGTCGTCAAATCGACCGATGGCGGCCTGACCTGGGGCACGCCGATCCCGGTGAACGTCCGCCCGATGAAACATGGCGGCTGTCGGTCCGGCTGCTGGCAGCTTCCCGACGGCGGCATCCTGATGGGGCTTTACGGGCGGATCCGCGGCTATGGCGAGGAAGGCGAGGGCGAGACCACACGCTCGGCGCTGATGCGGTCGGACGATGGCGGCGACAACTGGGAATATTATTCCACGCTGGCCTATGATCCTGCCAATATCATCGACTACGAGGAACCCGATATCCTGCGGCTGAAGGACGGACGGCTGGTGTGCTTCATGCGCACCCATGTGAACCCCAGCGGCGATTCCAAGAACATGGTGATGACCATTTCCGAGGATGACGGCTTCTCCTGGTCGCCGCTGAAATGGACCAATATCTGGGGCTATCCGCCGGAACTGATCCCGCTGCAGGACGGACGCTATCTGATGGTCTACGGTTATCGGCGGCCGCCCTATGGCGTGCGGGGCATCATTTCCGACGATGGCGTGACCTGGGATGTCGCCAACGAGTTCGTCATCCGCGAAGGCGGCGTGCCGAAAAGTTCGATCAACAGCAAGCCGACCTCCAGCCTTGGCGGCGACAACGATACCGAAGGCTATGGCGCCGGGCGGATCGATTTCAACCACCCAGGCATCTACCAGCACATCGGCTATCCCAGTGTGGTGCAGAACCCGGACGGTTCGATTGCGGTGTCCTACCACGAATGGAGCGACGATCCCGTGCCGCTGCAATACCTGCGCACCACCCGTTTCGACCTGGCCTGAGGGCCGGCCGCGCCCGCATGCCCGCGGCACCGACATATGCGACAGAAGGAACAGCCGGATGGCCAGCCTGGAGCTGAAGGGACTGAAAAAGCGCTATGGCGACCTGCAGGTCATTCATGGCCTGGATCTGTCGGTGGAGAAGGGCGAGTTCATCGTCTTCGTCGGGCCGTCGGGCTGCGGAAAGTCCACCGCGCTGCGGATGATCTGCGGGCTTGAGACGCTGAGCGAGGGCGACATCCTCATCGGCGGCAATTCCGTGCGCAACGTCCCGCCCGCAAGGCGGGGCGTTGCCATGGTCTTCCAGTCCTATGCGCTCTACCCGCATATGACGGTGGCCGAGAACATGGGCTTTTCGCTGCGCATGGAGGGCGTGCCCAAGGCCGAGCGGGCGGGGAAGGTGGCGGAGGCCGCGCGGATCCTGCAACTGGAGGAGCTGCTGGCGCGCAAGCCCAAGGAGCTTTCCGGCGGCCAGCGCCAGCGCGTAGCGATCGGCCGGGCGATCGTGCGCAAGCCCGAGGTCTTCCTGTTCGACGAACCGCTGTCCAACCTCGATGCGGAGCTGAGGGTACAGATGCGTTTCGAACTGGCGCGGCTGCATCGGGCAATTGGTGCGACGATGATCTATGTGACCCACGACCAGGTCGAGGCGATGACGCTGGCCGACCGGATCGTGGTCCTGCGGTCGGGCCGGGTGGAACAGATCGGCACGCCGATGGATCTTTATCACCGGCCGCGGAACATGTTTGTCGCAGGATTCATCGGCTCGCCCAAGATGAACTTCTTCGCCGCGCGGGTGGTTTCGGTGTCGGATGCCGGGGTCGAGATCACCTTCGACGGGCTGCGCGGCGGCCCGTTGGTGCTGCAGCGCCGGTCTGCTGCGCTGGCTGCGGGCGATCAGGTGACGCTGGGCGTCCGGCCCGAGCATCTGGTGGTGAACGGCAACGGGGCCGCCGGGGTCGAGGCGGAGGTCGAGTTCTGGGAGGAGCTTGGCAGTTCCAGCTATGCTTATGCGCCGGGGTTCGGCGCCGGCGCCGTGGTGGCGAGTGCCCACCGGGTGCCGGATGCGACGGTGACGACGGGCCTGATGCCGATGACCTTTGCCGCAGAGCGCTGCATGCTGTTCGATGCCGGCGGCCTGACGGTCTTCTAGCCCCTGCGCCCTGTTGCCCGTCTGGATATGAGGATGCCGTGAACGAGATCGAAGGGGCAGAACATGCCCTCCTGTTCGGCGATGACCACAGCTATTGCGCGCATCCGCATCTGGTGGCGCTGGCGGACGGAAGCTGGATTGCGGTGTTCAACCGGGCGCCGCGGCGCAGCATCATCCTGCATCCGCCCGAGGATCCGATGTATCACAACGTCGTCATCCGGTCGCTGGACCAGGGGCGGACCTGGTCGGAGCCGGTGCCCGTTCCGGGGTACAACAACGGTGGCACGGAATGCGCCGGCCTGACCGCTCTGGCAGATGGCCGGCTGATGCTGAACCAATGGCAATTCGACTGGTATCCGCTGGCCGTCGCGCGTGGCCTGGCCGATCAATCCGGCCTGTCCTATCCCGAGACCTTTCTTGCCGGCTGGCATGCCTCGCCCGAACATGACACCGCCGGCGTGACGGTCGAGGAAATCCGTGCTCGCACGCCCTGGGTCCGCGGGGACGGGCGCACGCTTGTGCAGGTCTCGACCGATGGCGGGCAGCGTTTCACCGAGACCGAAACCCTTGATATCGCCCCCTACAGCGGCGGCTACGGCATGCGGGGCGGGATCGAGATGGGGGATGGTCGCATCCTGTTGCCGCTGAGCGATGTGCCGAACTATCGCACGGTGTTTTTCATGGAGCGCGACCCGGCCAGCGGCATCTGGTCGCCCGGCCGGGCTGCCTTCGGTGCCGAGGGGCATGAATTCGAAGAGCCGGCGATCCTGCGGCTGCGCTCGGGCCGGCTTCTGATGGTCCTGCGCGACAATGCTACGCGCCATCTGCATCAGGTTCATTCCGACGACGGCGGGGCCAGTTGGAGCGGGCCTGCCGCCATCCCGGTCGCGGGATATCCCCCCCATCTCCTGCAGCTTGGCGATGGGCGCGTCCTGCTGACCTATGGCTGGCGCCAGCCGGACTACGGCATTCGCGCGGTCCTGTCCGAGGACGAGGGGCAAAACTGGAACGTCGCGCGAACCCATGTCATCCGCGGCGGCATGGCGTCGCGAAACCTGGGCTATCCCGCGACGTTGACAACACGCGATGGCGGCTTCTTCACCATCTATTATGGCGAAGAGTCCAGCGGCCGCACGTCAATACAGGGAACCCGCTGGCGCCTTCCCGCCGGGTGATGCCCGCGATCATCCGTGAAACCTGCGCCGTTCCGGTTCCGGCTTCGCACCGTGGTTTCGTGGCGGGCGGTCCCGCCGGTTTCCGGCCTTCTGCAACCGGG
>JACSRN010000111.1 GCA_014879735.1 Paracoccaceae bacterium | reverse complement strand
GTGCGGGCCTATTCGGCGCTGAAGGAACTGGCGCGCATGCAGACCGAGGCGGCAGCGGATGGCCCGAAAATCCGCTCACAACAGGTCACCGACCATTCCAGCCGCCAGACCGTGCCGCATTTTTCGGGCGACACCGATGCGCCCACCCTGACCGACGCCCCCCTGCCCAAACTGATCGCGGGGGCGCGGCTGGTGCTGACCGACAGTGCCGTGGAATGGCTGGCCCTGCCCACCGATCTGCCCGCATGGTCGCGGCTGACCCGGCTGCTGAGCATCGGCAAACGTCGCGCGCCCAAGGGGGAGTGCCACCTGCAGCGCGCAGATCTGCTCGATTGGGGTCAGGGCATGATCCTGATCGCCCTGCCGCCCGACCCGCTGGAACAGTCCAAACCCACCCGCGCCGATCTGCTGGCGGTGGTGCGCCGCTTTCCGGGCCAGTGCTTTCTGGGGGCGGCCCCCCGCTATGATGGCCGCGATCAGGCGCGGCTGGACCGGCTGGCGCTGCTGGCGCAAGGCGCGAATCTGCCGATGGTGGCGGTGGGCGATGTGCTGATGCACCGATCCGCCCGCCGCCCCTTGGCCGATGTGCTGACCTGCCTGCGCATCGGGTGCACGATTGACAACATCGGCACGCAGCGGCTGGCCAATGGCGAACGCCGCCTGAAATCGGGAGCGGAGATGGCGCGGCTGTTTCACCGCCACCCCGCCGCCCTGCGCCGTACCGTGGAAATCGCCGACCGCTGCGCCTTTCGGCTGAGCGACCTGCGCTATCAATACCCCGATGAGGCACAAAACGGCGAACCGGCGCAGGACCGCCTCGAACGTCTGACCCGCGAAGGCTTGCTCTGGCGCTATCCCGCGGGCCCACCGCCAAAAATCGTGCACCGCGTCGAAAAGGAATTGACCCTGATCCGCGAAGTTGATTACGCGCCCTATTTCCTGACGGTGCATGACATCGTGCAGTTCGCACGGTCAAAGGGCATCCTGTGTCAGGGGCGCGGATCTGCGGCCAATTCGGTGGTTTGCTACCTGCTGGGCGTGACCGAAGTGCCCCCCGAGTCCATCACCCTGATCTTTGAGAGGTTCATTTCCAAAGAACGCGGCGAGCCGCCGGATATCGACGTCGATTTTGAGCATGAGCGCCGCGAAGAAGTGATCCAGTGGATTTACGACCGCTATGGCCGCGAGCGGGCGGGCCTGACGGCGGTGGTGATCCATTTCCGCAGCCGTGCCGCGATCCGCGAGGTGGGCAAGGTCATGGGCCTGTCGCAAGATGTCATCGCACGGCTGTCGGGGCAAATCTGGGGCTGGTCATCGGCGGCCCCCAATGAGGACCGGATGCGCGATGCGGGGCTGAACCCCAGCGACAACCGCATGATTTTGGCCGCGAAACTGATCGCCGAGATCATCGGCTTCCCCCGCCACCTGAGCCAGCATGTCGGCGGTTTTGTCATCACCCACGGGCGTCTGGATGAACTTTGCCCCATCGAGAATGCCGCGATGGAGGATCGCACCATCATCGAATGGGACAAGGATGACATCGACGCGCTGGGTCTGCTCAAGGTCGATATTCTGGCCTTGGGGATGCTGACCGCCATCCGCAAGGCCTTTACCCTGCTGGCCAATCACCGGGGGCAGCGGCTGACACTGGCCAATGTGCCCCCCGAAGACCCGCCGATCTATGACATGCTCTGCCGCGCCGATGCCATCGGCGTGTTTCAGGTTGAAAGCCGCGCGCAGCTGAACTTCCTGCCCCGGATGCGCCCGCGCAAATTCTATGATCTGGTGTGCGAGGTCGCCATCGTCCGCCCCGGCCCGATTCAGGGCGGCATGGTGCATCCGTTCATCAACCGCCGCATGGGGCGCGAGCCGGTCGAAGACCTTGGTCCCGCGCTGATGGAGGTGTTGGCCCGCACCTACGGCGTGCCGTTGTTTCAGGAACAGGCGATGCAGATTGCCGTGGTGGCTGCGGGGTTTACCCCGTCCGAGGCGGATCGTCTGCGGCGGTCTTTGGCCACCTTCAAACGCATGGGCACCATCGGCGGCTTTCGTGATCGCTTTGTCTCTGGCATGCTGGCGCGCGGCTATGACGCCGATTTCGCAACGCGCTGCTTTGCGCAGATCGAAGGTTTCGGCAGCTATGGCTTCCCCGAATCCCACGCCGCCAGCTTTGCGCGGCTGGTATATATCTCGGCCTGGCTGAAATGCCACCATCAGGCGGTCTTCACCTGCGCGCTGCTGAACAGCCAACCGATGGGGTTCTATGCGCCTGCGCAACTGGTCCGCGATGCGCGTGATCATAGGGTCGAGGTGCGGCCAATCTCGGTCAACCACTCGCAATGGGATTGCACGCTGGAGGCCCGCGCCGATGGCGGGCTGGCCCTGCGCCTTGGCTTCCGGCAGATCAAGGGCCTGCGCGAGGAAGACGCGGGCTGGATCGTCGCGGCGCGCGGCAACGGTTATCCCGATGTTGAAAGCCTGTGGCGGCGCGCCGGCGTGCATCCCGACACGCTGGAGCGGCTGGCCGAAGGTGATGCTTTTGCCGCCCTGAACCTCAGCCGCCGCGAGGCTTTGTGGTCGGCCAAGGCGCTGAAGGCCCCCGCGCCCTTGCCACTGTTTGGCGCCGATGGCGAGGGTGGGATGGAACCCGCCGTCACCCTGCCGCAGATGACCTTGGGGCAAGAGGTTATCGAGGATTACCTGTCGCTGCGCCTGTCCCTGCGCGCCCATCCGATGGAGCTTTTGCGCCCCCGCCTGCCCGAAAGCCTGCCCCATAACCGCCTGTCGCAAGCCAAGGGCCGCGTCACCGTCACCGGCCTTGTCATCACCCGCCAACGCCCCGGCACGGCGGCGGGGGTGATTTTCCTGACACTGGAGGATGAAACCGGCACCGCAAACATCATCGTCTGGAAACAGGTCTATGAGACGTTCCGCAAGGCGGTCATCGCGGGCCGTCTGGTGCGGGTGACGGGTCGTGTGCAGCGCGATGGCCCGACCACCCATCTGATCGCGGAAATCGTCGAGGATGTGTCACCCCTGCTGGCCACCCTTGGCCGCCCCGTGATCATCGATGCTAATGACGGCCGCGCCGATGAGGTCAAACGCCCGGTGACCAGCCGGGGCAAGACGGCGGCACACCACCCGCGTGAGCAGGCCAAGAAGTTGTTCCCCAGCCGGGACTTTCACTGAAATCATATGGTTACTGTTGGCCTGACCACCCCAATTCATTCGGAGCTTCCGTTAGGGTTCGTATTTAATCGCCCCCAGAAACTTGCGGTCCAGCTCCGGCTCATCCCACTTTCCCGCAACCGCCATCCATTTATCTGCCTGCGCGAGAAACTCCGGATCGTCACAGCTGACGTGAAACGTATAAAGCCGATTGACGATTTCGCGCATGAGAGCCCGCATCTGGTCATCGTCGAAGTGGGACACCTCAGCCCAAGGGATTTTGCGGCCATCAGCATCAAGCACAAAGACGTCGGAATAGTCGCCTGTCTGAGTGACCGGAACCAGGCCTGCGTGTAGCGTTTCCAACCCGGTATTGCGCACACACATCATGGCCATGAGCTTGGCCAGACTGGCAGCAATCCGATCTTTGTCTGCGGGTTTCATAAGACGAGCCTAGCGGCAAGACATCGAGCGGGCCAGATGTTTGGCGCCACCGGCGCGGCAGAAAACAGCGCAGAACCGATTACTCAGTTCCAACCTCCCCCGGTTGGCTGCCACTAGACCAACCGCCGCGATATTGCGGCCTGCGTATTGATCGAGGGTTTTTGTGACTGCCTTCAGTGACAGAAACCTGATGGGGCTTGTCCGCATCTTGGCTGGGCAAAGCCAAACCCGGCAGGTTTCCCCGCCGGGCCCTGGGGAGACCCCGTTCTTTTCAGAACGGGATCTCGTCTTCGCGGTCGACCAGCTCGGGGTTTTCATTCTCGGTCGCTTTCGGGCGGCTGAGGAAGTCGACCTTCTCCGCGATGATCTCGCAGCCGTAGCGGTCAACGCCGGTTGCGTCGGTCCACTTTGTGTAGTGGATGCGGCCGTGGACCATGACCTTCATGCCCTTTTCGCAGTGCTCTGCGACAGTCTTGCCGAGACCGTTGAAGCAGGTGATGCGGTGCCATTCGGTGTCCATGACCCGGTAGCCGTCCTTGTCGCGGATCGCGCGACCTTCCGAGAGGCGGGGGCGCGAGGTGGCGAGGGTGAAGTGGGTGATCTTCGTGCCGCTTTGGGTCGAGCGCACTTCGGGCTTCTGACCGATGTTGCCGGCGAGGATGACGATGTTCTGCATGGT
>JACSRN010000022.1 GCA_014879735.1 Paracoccaceae bacterium | reverse complement strand
CCCGCCTTCCAGCGCCCCGTCCGCTTCGGTGAGGCGGTATTTACGGATGCACCAATCCCTCCGCAAGGGAAAAAACACGCTTCGTGAAAGTTTTTTGTCGGCACCCGCAGATTCCGCCGAAATTCCCTGCCCACAGGCGCCGCAACGGCGGGTTTTTCCACCCGCCCGGCGCCATCCTGTGGATAAGTCAGGCGAAACCGGGCATTCGATGCGTCACCCGCCCGCCATAGATGGTGAGGGCGATTCCCGTCCGGCCGATCTCACCGGCGGGAATCGACTCGATATCACCGTCGATCAGCACCAGATCGGCCGCCAATCCCGGCCGCAGCCGGCCCGTGACATCTTCCAGATGGGCCGCCCAGGCGCCGCCGGCGGTATAGGCGCGCAGCACCTCCATCAGCCCGACCCTCTCGTCCTGGCAGCCCGCGAAGGGCACCCGCGTCAGCACCGCCTGGATTCCCCGCATGACCGAGACATCCGTCACCGGCCAGTCCGAGGCAAAGGCAAGCGGCGCGCCATGCTCGGCCAGCGTCCGCGTCAGATAGGCGTCGCGCCAGCGGTCGCGGTGGAACACTTGGTCCATGGTGGACAGCGGGAAATCCATCGCCCCCGGCGGATGCGCCGGCTGCACGCTGGCCGTGACGCCCAGCACCCCAAGGCGCGGCACGTCGGCCCGGTCGATCAGTTCGATATGCTCGATCCGGTGGCGGCTGTCGCGACGGCCATTGCGCTCCGCCGCGGCCTCATAGCCATCGAGGGTGCGGCGCACCGCACCGTCGCCGATGGCATGAACCGCAATCTGCAGGCCGCGGCGGTCGATATCGGTGCAGATGTCCTTGAACCGCTCGACCTCGAACAGCGCCTCGCCGCAATCGGTCGTGCCGGGATAGTCCTGCAGCATGCAGGCGGTGCGGCTGTCGACCACCCCGTCCATGAACATCTTGACGAAGCCCGAGGTCACTGGGCCATCGCCGAATTCCGCGGCCATGGCACTGGCCCGGTCGAGCTCCGACAAATCCATATGCGGCTTGAAATGGAACGGCACCTTGACCCGCGCCGTAAGCCGGCCCTCGCCGGCCAGTTCCCGCAGCAGGACGCAGGTGTAGCGGTTGCCATCCATGTTCACCATGGCGGTGATGCCATGAGCCGCGCAATGCGCCAGCCCCGCGACGATCTTGTCCTTGTCCGCCTCCCGCTGCAGCGCATCGGGCCAGGGACAGGGCTCGCCGCCGGTCGCGATCCCCAGTTGCAGATGCGCGGCACCGCCCAGCGCCAGCACCGGCCCGAAGGCCTCGAACTCGCGCAACTCGCCCGTCGCCAGGCCGTCGGCGCCCATCACCACCACATGGCCATGCGGCATCGCCGCGCCCTGCAGCAGCCCGGCGGCCCGCAGCGCCGCGGTATTGGCCCAGAGGGTGTGGTGATCGGGCGCCATCATCGCGACCGGCCGGTCGGCGATCACCGCATCCAGATCGGCCCGCGTCACCGGATGGTCGAGGATCTCATAGGCCGCCCCCTGCGCCATCAGCAGCGGCGCCTCCGGATTCGCCGCAGCGAAAGCCTCGAACGCCGCCCTCAGCGCATCGAAACCAACCATGCCGCCCAGTTGCAGTTGCGAAAGCTCGGCTCCGCCCAGCACCAGATGCAGATGGCTTTCGACGAACCCGGGCAACAGCGTCCGCCCGCCGGCATCGATCACCTGCGTTCCCTGTCCTGCCAGCGCCATCACCTCGGCGGCGGATCCGACGGCAAGGATCTTCCCCCCCGCCAGCGCCACGGCCTGCGCCCGCGGGCGGGTCGCGTCCATGGTCAGCACCTTCGCATGCGTGACGATCAGTTCTGCCGGCATCTCGCCCGTCCTTCTTCTCTGCGCAAATATCCCGGGGTGAATTGGCCCGGCACGGGCCAAGAGGGGCAGCGCCCCCTATCCCCGTCTCCTCATGACCCTGTGCCTTGCCACCCGGATCGGCCCTGCGCCAGGATGCAGAGCATCTCGAACATCAGGCTGGCCCCAAGCCAGGCCGTCGCGCCGGAGACGTCGAAGGGGGGCGAGACCTCGACCAGATCGGCGCCGACGATATCCAGCCCGCCGAGGCCGCGCGCCACCTGCAGCGCCGCCCAGGAATCCGGCCCGCCAACCTCCGGCGTGCCGGTCCCGGGGGCAAAGGTCGGATCGACAAAATCGATATCATAGCTCACATAGACCGGGCCGGCGCCGGCAATCTCGCGGGCCTCGCGCATCACGTCCTCGGCGCCCCGGGCGTGGAATTCGGCAATGGGAATGATGCGGATGCCATTGGCCGCAGCGAAATCCCAGTCCTCCCGGCCATAGGCCGAGCCGCGGATGCCGATCAGGACATAGCGCCTGGGGTCGACCAGCCCTTCTTCGACCGCGCGCCGGAACGGCGTGCCGTGATTGTAGCGCGAGGTGCCGAAGTAGACGTCGTTCAGGTCGGTATGGCTGTCGAACTGGATCAGCCCCACCGGCCGCGATTTCGCCACGGCCCGCAGGATCGGCAGCGCGCAGAGATGATCGCCGCCGCCGGTCAGCGGCCGGATGCCCGCTGCGACCACGCGGTCGTAGAACGCTTCCATCCTGCCCAGCGAATCCATCAGATCGCCGGGATTGATCGCCACATCGCCCAGATCGGCGCAGCGGGCCAGTTCGAAGGGCGCAACCCAGGTCGCGCCGTTCATCGCCCGGATCATGGTCGAGGCATCGCGCAGTGCCCGCGGCCCATGACGGGCGCCGGGGCGGTTTGTCGTGCCGCCGTCCCAGGGCGCACCAACCAGCCCGATCTCGACCTCGCCGAACCTGGCATGCCCCGGCGGCACATGCGGCAGCCGCATGAAAGTGGGAATCCCGGCGAATCGCGGCAGATCGAACCCCGACACCGGAATGAAGAATTCGTCCTGCGCCATGCCGCCCCCTGTTGCCCGACCCGAGTCGCCCCCATCCAAGCACCGCCGCCCCCGCGCTGTCAGGCCTCAAAACGACATGCCGCCGCAGCCGCCGCCCGATTTCCGCCTCTCTCCGGCCGCCGGCGCCGCAGCCTCTTGACCCGGCCGCCCCAATCGACCCTTATCGTGGCATATTCTTGCAGAAAGTTCCGCGATGTTCTCGAAATCCGCCGATCCGACCTCTGCCCCCCCGATTCCCGCGCGTTCGGGCGGCAGCAATGTGGGCAAGTCCGTGCTGGGCCAGGATCTGAAGATCACCGGCGAGGTCGTCTCCTCCGGCGTGGTCGAGGTCCTGGGCGAAGTCGAGGGCAACCTCTCGGCCGAGACGCTGACCATCGGCAACGACGGCCGCATCTCGGGCGCGGTGCGCGCCAATTCGATCGAGGTGAAGGGCCGGCTCGACGGCCGCGTCGACAGCGAAAGCTTTGCCATGCGCTCTTCGGCGCAGGTGGTGGCGGAAATCACCTATTCCACCCTGGTCATCGAAAGCGGTGCCCGGATCGAGGGCCGCTTCTCCAGCCCCAAGGCCTGACCCGAGAGGGCCTGCCCCCCGGCTTGGCTCCCGCACCGGCCGGGACGCCACCGCATCCGCGCGCCCTCCCCTGGCCCTCCCCTGGGGGCCTGCCGGCCGGATTGCAGGCCTGCCGGCGCGATCTCCGGACCGCTGGCCCGCGAAGGCGCAATCTGCGGCAGGCAGCCTTATTCTCGGCCTCCGCCAGATTCCTGCCCCCCCAAGAGCCCGCCCACCACCTATCGCAATCCGATCTCGGCCAGCGCCTGCGCCAGTTCGGGCGGCAGCAGATCGTCGGCCGGGCGCCCCCGCGCCAGATCCTGCGGCGCCTCGGCCGGGGCGAGGTAGCGCCAGCCCTGGAACGGCCGCCGGGCCGCGGCCTCGGTGCGCACGATCTCGCGGTCAAGCACCAGCGCGCAGCGCGAAATGCCGTCGCCGCGCTCCACCCGCTCCAGCCCGACCAGCCGCTGGCGGCAGAGGATCGCGCCCTTGATCACCCAGTAGAGCGAGCCGCCGGCCAGGATCTCGCCCTCGCGCTTGGGCCACATCCGGGTGACATGGATCGCGCAGCCCCGCGGCCAGTTCGCCGCGTTCTGCTCCTGCCAGCCGGCCAGATCCTCAACGCTTTCGGCGCCGACGCAAAGTTTCAGCAGATGAACGAATCCCATGCGCCGAGCATAGGCGCCCCGTCGCCGCCCGCAAGATTGACCGGACTATCCCCACCGCTTACCTTGAGATGTCTGCCGCGCCCTGCCACAAGATACGGGATCCCGCCCCATGAGCCGCTTTGCCGCGCCGATCGCCGAGTCGATCTGGGACATGAAATACCGGCTGAAGGACGCCGAGGGCACGCCCGTCGACCGCACGGTCGAAGACACCTGGCGCCGGATCGCCCGCGCAATAGCCCAGGTCGAGGACGATCCCGCCGCGCATGAAACCGCGTTCTATGACGCGCTTCAGGATTTCCGCTTTCTGCCGGCCGGCCGGATCGCCGCCGGGGCCGGGACCGACCGGCATGTCACCCTGTTCAACTGCTTTGTCATGGGCACGATCGCCGACAGCATGGAGGGCATCTTCCAGTCGCTGAAGGAGGCCGCGCTGACGCTGCAGCAGGGCGGCGGCATCGGCTATGACTTCTCGACCATCCGCCCGCGCGGGGCGCCGGTGACGGGCGTCGCCGCCGATGCCTCGGGGCCCTTGTCCTTCATGGATGTCTGGGACGCGATGTGCCGCACCATCATGTCGGCCGGCTCGCGCCGCGGTGCGATGATGGCGACGATGCGTTGCGACCATCCCGACATCGAGGCCTTCATCGACGCCAAGCGCGACCCGGCGCGATTGCGGATGTTCAACCTGTCCGTGCTTGTCACCGATCCGTTCATGGCGGCGGTCGAGGCGGACGCCCCCTGGGACCTGAGCTTTGGCGGCCGGGTCTACCGCACCCTGCCAGCCCGGGACCTGTGGAGCCGGATCATGCGGGCGACCTATGATTATGCCGAGCCGGGCGTGATCTTCATCGACCGAATCAATGCGATGAACAACCTCGCCTATGCCGAGACCATCGCCGCGACCAACCCCTGCGGCGAGCAACCCTTGCCGCCCTATGGCGCCTGCCTCCTCGGCTCGATCAACCTCGCCCGGCTGGTCCTCGATCCGTTCACGCCGGAGGCGCGGCTGGATCTGGCAACGCTGGACAGCCTGGTCCGCGCCGCCGTTCGGATGATGGACAATGTGGTCGACCTCTCACGCTTTCCCCTGCCCCAGCAGGCCGAGGAGGCGCGGCTCAAGCGTCGCATCGGCCTGGGTGTCACCGGGCTGGCCGATGCGCTGTTGATGACCGGGTTGCGCTACGGCTCGGACCAGGCCGTCGCGGCCACAGAGGACTGGCTGCATGCGCTGGCCCGCGCCGCCTATCTCGCCTCGGCCGATCTGGCGGCGGAAAAGGGCAGCTTTCCGCTGTTCGATGCCGAACGGCTGCTGGCATCGGGCAGCCTTGCCCATATGGATCAAGACGTCCGGGCCGCGATCCGGCAAAAGGGTTTGCGCAATGCGCTGCTCACCTCCATCGCGCCCACCGGCACGATCTCGCTTTATGCCGGTAATGTATCCTCGGGGATCGAGCCGGTCTTCGCCTTTGCCTATACCCGCAAGGTGCTGCAGAAGGATGGCAGCCGCACCGAAGATGAGGTGACGGATTATGCCGTTACCCTTTGGCGGCACATGCATGGCGATGCCCCGCTGCCCGACCATTTCGTCGACGCCCAGACCCTTTCGCCGCAGGACCATGTCCGCATGCAGGCCGCGGCGCAGAAATGGGTGGACAGCTCGATCTCGAAAACGATCAACGTCCCGGCCGATATCTCGTTCGAGGCGTTCAGGGATGTCTACCTTGCCGCCTGGAACAGCGGGTGCAAGGGCTGTACCACCTATCGCCCCAACGCGGTGACAGGCGCCGTTCTTTCGGTCGCGGCAGAGCAACCCGAGACGGCGCGCGCCGCCGGTGGGGAAATCGTCTACCTGTCGGAACCGCTCGACCGGCCGGCCGCGCTGGAGGGGCAGACCTACAAGCTGAAATGGCCGGGGTCGGAGCATTCGCTCTACATCACCCTGAACGACATCGTCATCGCCGGGCACCGGCGGCCCTTCGAAGTCTTCATCAACTCGAAGAACATGGAGCATTACGCCTGGACCGTGGCGCTGACGCGCATGATCTCGGCGGTGTTCCGCAGGGGCGGCGACGTCTCCTTCGTGGTCGAGGAGCTGAAGGCCGTCTTCGATCCGCGCGGCGGCGCCTGGATGGGCGGGCGCTACATCCCGTCGATCCTGGCGGCCATCGGCGGGGTGATCGAACAACACCTGATTGCCATCGGCTTCATCGCGGGCGAGGGGCTGGGACTGAAGTCCGACCCCAAGGCACAGATCGCCGGCGGCGAGGGGCCGCGCGGCCCGGCTTGCCCGAACTGCGGCGCCTATACGCTGCAGATGATCGAGGGCTGCATGACCTGCACCAGCTGCGGCCAGTCGAAATGCGGCTGACCGGATTTCCCGCCGGTTGACGTGACGCCAACCCGCAATCCAAACATTCGCCGGCCAGGTTGCACAGTCTTGCAGCGATAGCGGCAGGTCGTTGGCGGACAGGGAAAGATCAACTGAAGTCGGACTGCGGATCGGCCGTGACCCTGTTCCTGATCCGGGTGGGTCATAGCCCGACCGGACGGAGGGCAATCCCCCCCACGGTGGCCGGCACGGCCGAAATGCCAGAGGCGCGGGCCTTGCGGCCCGCGCCCCGGTTTCCTGCGGAAACGATCACTGGATCTGCTGACCGTTGACGAAGATCTGCATGTTCTCCTTGGCCTCGATATGCGAGGTCAGGGTATTCGGATCGGCGCCGGGCTTCATGAAGGCCGCCATCATCATCCGTGCGCCCGTCGCGTCTTCCTCCTGCAGCAGGCCGGTCTTGATCAGCCCGTCGATCAGCTGGTTCGCGCCGGTCACGGTCACGTCGGCGGTGCCCAGCGGCATCGGGAATCCCATCGAATTGTCGAAGGTGAAGGCGCCGACGGCATTGGCGGCGGCCCCGGCCAATTTCAGGCTGATGTCGGTGATATTCAGGGTTTCCGGCGCCGGAGTCGGCGGCTGCTGACCCGTTTCATCTGCCACCATCAGCGCGATCCAGTCCACCTTTGCCTTGCCCGACACGTCGATCGACAGATCGAACGGATCACGCACCAGAATGGCCTGCGGATCGAACAGGTTCCAGGCATCGTCGTTCAGCGTGAACTCGGCCAGTTTCAGCGTCAGCCCGTAATCGCCCGCCGTCTCACCCGACATCACCGGCGACAGCATGTCGACCTGCATCGGGCCAAAGCTCAGCTTTACCGGGGCGGGCAAGGCCTGCGTGGTCAGGTCCACCGCCGCGCCGCCGCCGCCCGAGGTGACGCGGAACACGTCCTTGTTCAGCACAAGATCGCCCAGGCCCGGCTGGCTGGTCATCGTCATCGTATAGGGGAAGAACTGGTCTTCCTGGCTGGCCGCACCCGTCGAAGCACCCTGTTCGACATGCAGCGTCACCGCCAGGCCCTGCTGCAGGGCCGTGCCGAAATCGGCCGCCGACTGGATCGCGCCCAATGTGATGCCGGAAGGCAGGGTCAGCCCGAAATCCACCGCCAGCGACTCGGACATGGTGTTCGAGCTTGTCTTCATCTGCATGTCGGGATTGTCGGACGTCATGTCCATCACAGTCTTGCCGCCCGTCAGGCTCAGGCCGAAGGTGCGGTTTTCGCCGGGGGTATCGGCATAGACGCCCTTCAGCGCCTCCAGCGCAATCTTGCCCGACGAGGTGACGGGCTTCGCGGCCTGCCCCTCGACAAAGGAATAGCCGGGCTGCACAGCGCTGAAATCGACCGCCAGCGTGTCGGCCGCAAAGTCATAGCTGATTCCACCCTGCGCGCCTTCGCTGGCGACAAGGGTCAGCCCCTGATGCGCGATGCCGGCCTTCGCGCCCTCGGCCGCATCGCCCACGTTGAAGGCAATGGAATCGCCCGGCTTGATCAGGACCGTGCCGTCGCCCTGTTCGGTCAGCACAAGATCGGAAATGGTCAGCCCACCCTGCTGTCCGGCGCGTGCCATGGTGACGCCGTTCAGCGTCAGGACGCCACCGGCATTCGATTCGGTCGCGGCGGACAGCGTCAGCCCGATCTGGGTCGCGCCATCCTTCCACGAGGTCCAGACCTGATCGACCGTCAGCGCGGCATGGGCAGCGCCCCCCATGAGAAGGACAAGGGCCGGCACGGCGGCCAGGTGCCTGAAATGAAACATGGGAAACTTCCCTTTTGGTGAATCGCGGTTGCGATCCACCAAAGCCGTTTTACCCCGGTTTCGCAAGGCCGGGTTTCCGGCCCTTTTCCGCATCGGCAGCATCGGGCAAGCAGGTTTCCGCAATCAGCTTCCGCGATAGGTGGAATAGGCGAAGGGGCTGATCAGCAGCGGCACATGATAATGCTGACCCGCATCCGGAATGCCAAAGCGGATGGGAATTTCGTCAAGAAACAGTATCTCGCCCTGGCCCTGGCCGCTGGCGCGCAGATAATCGCCGGCCATGAACACCAGCTCATAGCGCCCTGCGGCAAGGGCGCTGCCCTCCAGCATCGGCCCTTCGGTGCGCCCGTCGCCGTTCGTCACCGCCTCGGCCAGCTTGCGGCGTCCAACGCCCGCGATGTCGCTTCCAGGCTCGCCCTCGATGCGGAACAGCACGATCCGCATCCCCGCAGCGGGCCTGCCCCGCGCGGTATCGAGCACATGCGTCGTCAGCCGGCCTACCATATCCCTCGCCCTCCGTTGGCTTTCCCTACCACAGAACCACGTCTTGCCGGGCTTGGCGACCGGCCTGCGCCGGCAAAGCACCTTCTCGCAAATCTTGAAAGAACTCCGCCGCAGGAACGCCTAGACTGCGGACAGAGATACGAGGTCCAATGATGAACCGCTACCCCCGCGATTTCCGCGGCTACGGCCCGAATCCGCCCGATGCGCGCTGGCCGGGCGGCGCCAGGATCGCCATTTCCATCGTGCTGAACTACGAGGAGGGCGGCGAAAACTCCACGCTGCATGGCGACGCGCAGTCCGAGGCTTTCCTCTCCGACATCGCCGGCGCCGCACCCTGGCCGGGGCAACGGCACTGGAACATGGAATCGATCTACGATTACGGCGCCCGGGCCGGGTTCTGGCGTCTGCATCGGCTGTTCACCGGCATGGCCATTCCGGTCACGATCTACGGCGTCACCTCGGCACTTGCGCGCAACCCCGAACAGGTGGCGGCAATGAAGGCCGCAGGATGGGAGATCGCCAGCCACGGGCTGAAATGGGTCGACCACCGCGACCTGCCCGAGGCCGAGGAGCGCGCCCAGATCGCCGAAAGCTTCCGCCTGCACGAAGAGGTGGTCGGCCAGCCGCCACAGGGCTGGTACACCGGCCGCTGCAGCGCCAATACCGTCCGACTGACGGCGGAAACCCACCGGCTCGCCTGGATCTCGGACACCTATGACGACGACCTGCCCTATTGGCTTGAGATTGGCGAGCACGACCAGCTGGTCATTCCCTATACGCTCGAAGCCAATGACATGCGCTTTGCCACGGCGCCGGGCTACATCACCGGCGAGCAGTTCTTCCAGTATCTGAAGGACAGTTTCGACACGCTCTATGCCGAGGGTCTCGACGGCCGCGCCAAGATGTTCTCGGTCGGGCTGCACAACCGGCTGATCGGCCGCCCGGGCAAGCTTGCCGGGCTGAAGCGCTTTCTCGATTATGCCCAGTCGCAGGACGGGGTCTGGTTCCCGCGCCGCATCGATATCGCCCGCCACTGGGCCGCCACCCATCCCCACCGCCGCTTCGAACGCCCCTCGCAGATGGGTCGTGCCCGGTTCGTCGAACGCTTCGGCGGCATCTTCGAACATTCGCCCTGGATCGCCGAGCGCGCCTGGGACCTGGAACTCGGCCCCGCGCATGACAGCGCCGCCGGGCTGCACAACGCCTTGACCCGGATCTTCCGCTCTGCCAGCCGCGACGAACGGCTGGGCGTCCTGCGCGCGCATCCCGACCTGGCCGGGAAACTGGCGCAGGCCCGGCGGCTGACCGCCGAATCGACATCCGAACAGGCCTCGGCCGCGCTCGACGCGCTGACCGATGCGGAACGCGCCACCTTCCAGCGCCTGAACGACGCCTATGTCGCCCGCCACGGCTTTCCCTTCATCATCGCGGTGCGCGACAACAACAAGGCATCGATCCTGCAGGCCTTCGAAACCCGCATCGCCCATGACACCGAAACCGAATTCGCCACCGCCTGCGCCCAGGTGGAACGCATCGCCGAACTGCGCCTGAAAGATCAGTTGCCATGACCAGCTATTACACCCCCCCCGGCGGCCTGCCGCCCCAGACCGCGCTGATGACCCAGCGCGCGGTCTTCACCGAAGCCTATGCCGTCATCCCGCGGGGCTGCTTTTCCGACATCGTCACCAGTTTCCTGCCCGGCTGGTCCTCCACCCGCCTCTGGCTGATCGCCCGACCGCTGAGCGGATTCTCCGAAACCTTCAGCCAATATGTGATGGAGGTCGCACCCGGCGGCGGATCCGCCACGCCCGATGCGGAAGCCGGCGCCGAGCACTGGCTCTTCTTCACCGATGGCCTTGCCACGCTGACCCTCGCCGGCACCGGCTACGAGATGGAGGCCGGCGCCTATGCCTATATCCCCCCCGGCATGGCCTGGACGCTGTTTGCTGGGGGCAAGACGCCGGCCCGGTTCCACTGGCTGCGGAAACTCTACGAACCCGCCCCGGGCATTCCTCGCCCCGAGGCCATCGTGATCAACGAAAGCGACGTTCCCATCCGCTGGATGGCCGATACCGCCGAGCGCTGGGGCACCACCCGCTTTGTCGACCCCGATGACCTGCGCCATGACGCGCATGTGAACATCGTCACCTTCCGCCCCGGCGGCACCATCCCCTTCGAGGAAACCCATGTAATGGAACATGGCCTCTACGTGCTCGAGGGAAAGGCCGTCTACCGGCTCAACCGCGACTGGGTCGAGGTCGAGGCCGGTGATTTCATGTGGCTGCGCGCCTATTGCCCGCAGGCCTGCTATGCCGCCGGTCCCGGGCCCTTCCGCTATCTGCTCTACAAGGATGTCAACCGCCACGCCCGCCTGCGCGGCCCCGGCGCCTTCGGCCGCTGAGCACCCGCTCCTTCTTCTCTGCCCAAATATCCTCGGGGGGTTCGGGGGGCGAAGCGCCCCCGCCTCCGCCGCAACAGGCTCCGCGCATGACCCGATCTTCCGTCGAACCGCCGATCCCCCCCGCCCCGCCGGCCCGTTCCCTGACGCCCCGGCCGCTGACGGCCGCCGCCTTCGCTGCCTTCGGCGAAGTGCTCGAGGCCTCGGGCGATTTCCGTCTGATCAATGCCGGGCTCTGCCGCCGGCATCACGACCGCGCGACGCTCGATTTTGGCGCCGGGACCGTCCCGCCGGGCCGGGCCGGCATTTCGGTCTTCGCGGCCGAACCGCGCCGCCTGCCCTACCGCTTCGATCTGATCGAGCGCCATCCCGATGGCAGCCAGGCCTTCCTGCCCATGACGCAGCATCCCTTCCTGGTGATCGTGGCCACCGGCCCCGGTGCCCGGCCACAGGCCTTCCTGACCAGCGGCGCGCAGGGCATCAACCTGCACCGCGGCGTCTGGCATGGCGTGCTGACGCCGCTGCATGCCCCCGGGCTGTTCGCCGTGGTCGACCGTATCGGCACCACCGCCAATCTCGAGGAATACCGCTACGACGCGGAATGGACCGTGCTCGACCCGGCGGCGGGACCCGGCTGACCCCCTTGGCCGGAACCGCAACCGGCCGGTGCGGCAGCCAGAGCCCCGCGCCGGGCGATCGGGTCTGGCGGGTCTTTCGGCGGGCCAGAATTCGTGATAACCCGGTCTAACGGTCGGCAGTTCACCGAGGCGCCGCTGTCCCGCAAGGGAAGCTAGACCTGCCATCTGAAAAGACGTGTCACCGGCTTTCCTCCGTGCCCGTCGCAAGTCAGCGGCCAGCGATCGTTCTGTGGCACGGGTCGAGAGACACCGATGACAAGAGACACAATTCCCCTTCACCTGGCGGACGCCTCCGCCTTTGCCCGTGCGCTTGCCGCCGAACTGTCACGGGCGCCGGCACCCTCGCATCTTGCGCTGCTGAACATGCTGGCACGCAGCGCGGGCTTTCGAAATCTGCAGCATCTGCGGGCCTCCGGCGCGGCCCAGGCCCGGCTGGCCTGCACACCACCGCTGCCCAACGCCGCGGCCGAAACCAATGTCGAAGTCGAAGCCGAAGTCGAAACAACCGATCTCGTGGCGGTCGGGCGTGTCCTGCCGTTCTTCGACGCGGCCGGGCGGCTGCGGCAATGGCCGGCCCGCCGCGGGGTGCAGTCGCTGTGTCTGTGGGTGCTGTGGTCGCACCTGCCGCGCGGGGTCGCGATGACCGAGCGCGAGGTCAGCGCGCTGCTCGACCGCTGGCACCTCTTCGGCGATCCGGCGCTGCTGCGGCGCGACATGGTCGGCCTCGGCCTGCTGTCGCGCCGTCCCGGCGGCACCGATTACCGCAGGGTCGAGCAGCGCCCCCCACCCGAGGCACGGGCGCTGTTCGCCCGGGTCTGAGGCACTCGGACACCGCCCGCCGCTGTCTGCTGCTGGCGCCTGGCATCGGGGAAGCGCCGCCTCCGCGCCTATCCCCTCCCGTCAGGCGGCTGCGCCGGGCAGCCCGGGCGGCAGGGGCAGCGCCAGTTTTGCCGCCAGCGCCCGCAGCGGACGCGCAGCCACCTGCCAATCGGCAGCGCGGCTGGCAAACAGCGTTGCCTGCGAGGGGTGGATCAGCCCGTCGGACAGGATCTTCAGATGGTTCGCCCGCAGGGTTTCCCCGGTCGAGGTGATATCGGCGATCACCTCGGCCGTCAGATTCTTCACCGTGCCCTCGGTCGCACCCTGGCTGTCGACCAGGGCATAATCGGCCACGCCATTGCCAGTCAGGAATTCGCGCACCAGCCGGTGGTATTTCGTGGCGATCCGCAGCCGGCGGCCATGCGCCGCCCGGAACGCCGCTGCCGCTGCGTCAAGATCGTCGAGCGTGTCGACATCGATCCAGCCGGTGGGAACGGCGATCACCAGATCGGCATGGCCAAAGCCCAGCGCCGCCCAGTCCGCCACCTGCCGATCCCAATCGGCCAGCTTGTCGCGGATCAGGTCGCTGCCGGTGACGCCAAGATGCACCCGCCCCGCGGCCAGTTCGCGCGGGATCTCCCCCGCCGACAGCAGGACCAGTTCCACCCCGGCCACCCCTTCGACCGCACCGGAATATTCCCGTTCACCGCCGGTCCGCAGCATGGCCACGCCACGGGCGCCAAACCAGTCGAAGGTCTTTTCCATCAGCCGTCCCTTGGACGGCACGCCGATCTTCAGCATTGCGCCCCCCTCAGCCGGGCCACCAGCCCGGGCCGCAGGATCCCGCCCACCGCCGGGATCGATCGTCCCTGCCCCAGAACCGCCGTCAGCGCATCGTAGCGACCACCGCTGGCCACCGGCGGCAGGGCCGGGTCGGCGGCAAGGAACGAGAAGACGAATCCGTCGTAATATTCCAGCGTGGTGCGGCCATGGCTGGCCTCGAACGGCAGGGTATCGGTGTCGATGCCGCGCGCCTGCAATGCCGCAAGCCGGGCGGCAAATGTCTCGATCGCCGGGCCGATGGCGGGCAGCAGCGGCGCTATGCCCCGCAGATGCGCCAGCGCCGCCGTGGCGGGCGCCTCCAGCGACAGCAGGTCGTAGAGCAGCGCCGCCTCCGGTGCGGCAAGGGATGGAACCTCGGCATCCTCGATCAGCGCGGCAGCCCGGGCAGCGATATCCGCGGCCGAGCGCAGGCCGACAAGCGGCCCTGCCGCCGCGACCAGCGCCTCCGGCGTATCGGCCGCAAGACGGGCCAGCAATGCCGCGCGCGCCGGCGGCACCGCCGCACGGCCGGCGAAACGGTCCAGCAGCGCGCGAAACCGCCTGGGTCGCCAGATATGGCGCAACAGCGCCGCCTTGCGCCGGTCGGTGGTCGACAGGCCCCGCACGGCCGCCATCAGGATGCCGATATCCCCGGTGGCCGGGCGCAGCGGCAGATCGCCCAGCAGCCCGGCAAACAGCGCAAAGACCTCGGCATCCGCCGCCGGCGCGGCACGGTCGAAGACCTCGTAGCCCACCTGCATGTATTCCCGGGCGCGGCCGTCCAGATGATCCTGCCGCCGGAAGACCTCGCCCAGATAGGCATAGCGTGCGGGTTCGGCACCACCAGCCATATGCGCCTGCACCACCGGCACGGTGAAATCGGGGCGCAGCATCATTTCGCCCGCCATCGGATCGGCTGTAACATAGGCCCGCGCGCGGATATCCTCGCCATAGAGATCCAGCAGGGTTTCGGCAGGCAGCAGGATATCCGCCTCGACCGACACCGCGCCGGCCGCCAGGAACGCCGCGAACAGACGCTCGGCCTCGGCACGGATCGCGGCTTTCGAGAGGCCGGGATCCGCCATCATCGGCCAAGCATCCGCTTGACCGCCGCCACCAGATCGGTGCGCGCCACCTCGACCTGTGCCGGGCGGTCCTTCCATTCCTCAAGCGTCGCGCTCTCGGCGATCCTTGCCCCGAGGATCAGGTCCTTCAGCACCACGGTGCCCTTCGCCGCCTCGTCGCCGCCCTGGATCACGGCGACGGGACTTTGCCGCTTGTCGGCATATTTCAACTGGTTGCCGAAATTCTTCGGATTGCCGAGATAGACCTCGGCCCGGATGCCGGCGCGGCGCAACTCGCCGGTCATCGCCATGTAATCCGCCATCCGGTCGCGATCCATCACCGTCACGACGACCGGCCCCGCCGCATCGCCCCCGGCGCGGCCCTTGGCCTGCAGCGCTGCCAGCAGCCGGTCGACACCGATGGAGATCCCCGTCGCAGGCACCGCCTGCCCGGTGAAGCGCTTTACCAGATCGTCATAACGCCCGCCGCCCGCGACCGAACCGAACTGCCGCTTGCGGCCCTTCTCGTCAAGGATCTCGAAGGTCAGTTCCGCCTCGAACACCGGCCCGGTGTAATAGCCCAGGCCGCGGACGACGCCCGGGTCGATCACGATGCGGTCGGCGCCATAGCCCTGCGCGTCGAGAAGTGCGGCAATGGTCTCCAGCTCGTCCACCCCTTCGGCCCCGATGGCAGAACTGCCGACCAGGTCGCGCAACCGCGCAACCGTGCCTGCCCCGGTTGCGCGGCGGGCCGAGACGAAGCCCATCACCACCTCGGCCTGTTCGGCCGAAAGCCCCGCGCCCCTGGTGAAATCACCGCTTTCATCCCGGCGGCCCTCACCCAGCAGCGCACGCACGCCAACTTCGCCCAGCCGGTCGATCTTGTCGATGGCGCGCAGGACGATGCCGCGTTCCCCGGCAAAGCGGGCCCGATCGGCCGGGTCCAGCACGCCCACGACCTCCATCACCCCGTTCAGCACCTTGCGGTTGTTCACCTTCACCACATAATCGCCGCCGAGGCCAAGGCTCTCGAACACATCCGACAGCATGGCGCAGATTTCCGCATCCGCCGCGACCGAGGGCGCGCCGACCGTATCTGCATCACATTGATAGAACTGGCGGAACCGACCGGGCCCGGGCTTTTCGTTGCGCCAGACCGGCCCCATTGCATAGCGGCGGTAGGGCGCAGGCAACTCGTTGCGATATTGCGCGGCAACACGCGCCAGCGGCGCGGTCAGGTCGTAGCGCAGCGCCATCCAGCTGTCGTCCTCGTCCTTCCAGGCGAAGACACCCTCGTTCGGGCGGTCGACATCGGGCAGGAACTTGCCCAGCGCCTCCACCGTCTCGACGGCCGAGGTCTCCAGCGGATCAAAGCCGTAGCGGTGATAGACTGCCACGATCGTATCGAGCATCGCCTTGCGTTCGCTCACCTCCGCGCCGAAATAGTCGCGGAAGCCTTTCGGCGTTTCGGCACGAGGCCGGCGGATCTTGCCTTCGGACATGGGATTTTCCCGGGGAAGAGGTCTTGCATCGCTCGGCCCATCCTCTAACGGATGGGGCAAGGGGCGGCAAGCGGAGGCGGCATGGACCGGATCGAGACGCTGGAGGAACGCATCGCGCATCTGATGCGGTCGGTGGAAGACCTGTCCGAGGTCGTCGCACGGCAGGACCGCGAAATCGCCACGCTGGCCCGACGGGTCCAGATGCTGATGGAACGCGAGGCCGAACGCGAGCTGCTGGGCGGCTCCACGCCCGAAGCGAATGCGCGCCCGCCGCATTGGTAAGGCCGCATCGGCAAGGCAGCAGACCTGCCGGAAGCACGGGCTAAGGGGTCCGCCTGCGCCCAAGGCGGGCGCGCAGGCATCTGCAGGGACGACAGAGGGACCGGCCGGAAACGCCGGTCCCTGCAAGCGCGGGCACCGATGCCCCGCGCGGGATCCGCGGGCCGCGGGCGGCCCGCGTCACATCATCCATTCCACCGGCAGCCAGGCCAGCACCGCCAGCGCGGCGCGCTTGAAGGCATTCGTCCCCGGCTCGTCCGTCGTCACGACCGGCACGCCGTCGTTGCGCGCGCTCCAGGTCAGGTTGCCATCGGCCAGCCCCACCTGCCAGGCCAGTTCGCCGGTTCCGGCGGCAAGCGTGCTGGCAACCGACGCGGCCATCGTCGGGCTTTCGATCCAGAGCCCCATCTCGCAATTGAGCCAGATCGAGCGCGGATCGAAGTTGAACGAACCGACGAAGACCGCCTTGCCGTCGATGGCAAAAACCTTGGCGTGCAGGCTGGCGCCGGAACTGCCCAGAAGGCCCAGCTTCTCGCGGTCGTTCTCGGTTCCCGGATTGCGCTTCAGCTCGTGAACCTCGACCCCCGCCTCGATCAGCGGCTTGCGATACTTGCCATAGGCGGCATGAACCGGCAGCACATCGGTCGCCTCCAGCCCGTTGGTCAGCACCCTGACCCTGATGCCCTGCCGCGCGGCAAAGGCCAGGCGTTCGGTGCCCTCGCGGCCCGGCACGAAATAGGCCGAGATCACGTCAAGCGATTCGCGCGCATTGCCGAGAAGTGCGCCCAGCGCGTTGGCGACCAGCGTTCCCGCCGGGGCCTCGCCCAGCGCCTTGGCCGGATCATCCGACAACAGCCGCGCCGGCACCCAGTCGAACTGAAGCGTGCCCGACAGCATGCTGGTGACAAGTTGGCCTTCGGCCACCGCACGGGCATAATCCTCGCTTTCGGGATCGTCGGCCACATCGGCAAGCGCCGCCTCGAAGCCCGAGGCATCGGCCGGCGGATTGACCAGCAACTCATGCGGATAGGCGCTGCCGCTGTTCCAGTAGGCGTCGAAATCCCCCGCCACCGCGGTCACGGCCGCGCCCGTCGCCATCACGTCGAAATCGGAATATTGCGTGTCGGCATCGCGGGCGAAATAGATGTCGCCCACATTGCGCCCGCCGACGATGGTGGCCACCCCGTCGACGGTGAAGGATTTGTTATGCATCCGTCGGTTGATGCGCGGGAAATCCAGCGGATAGGACAGCAGCCGCGGCCGGCGCAGCGAGAAGGGGTTGAACACCCGGACCTCGAAATTCGGCAGCGCATTCATCGCCGCAAGATCGCTGTCCATTCCCGGTGTGCCGTTGTCGTCGACCAGCAGCCGCACCCGCACCCCGCGCTCGGCCGCCGCCTTCAGCTCTGCCAGCAACGGCAGGCCGGTCCGGTCGCGCTGCCAGATGTAGTAGCGCGCATCAATGCTCTGCCGCGCCGCGCGCGCCAGCAGGATGCGCGCGGCATAGGCGTCGATCCCCTTCCAGAGCGGCCGGATACCCGTCAGCGCCGGATGTGCCGCCGCCGCCGGCAGGATGGCCCGGGCCAGCGGCGTCTGGGGATCGGGAGCCAGCGATTTGCTGACCGTCCGCCCTTCAAGCGAGGGCAGCCGGAACGCCAGCCGCGCCGCCCCAAGGGCCAGCGCCAGGACCGCAAGCGTAAGTATAAGGCGACGCATCAGATCTCCTCTATCGCAGCGACTCCCTGCATGGCCTTGATCGCACCGCGGATCTGCGGCGTGACCGGATAGGGCCCGGGCAGCGTCAGGTCGATTTCCCGCCCGGTTTCGTCTGGGACGCACAGCGTGATCCGCGCCCGCGTCCGTCCCTCGACCCGGGCCAGCAGCGCGGCGATCGAGGTCACGGCCTCGGGGCGCAGCACATGGATGCGTAGATCGGGCGCACCGGCCTGATCGGCCACGGCATCGATGGGCGAGACGGCATTGGCAAGGAGCTTCACCCCCTCGCCATCGGGATCCACCCTGACCGTCAGCACGACATTGCGCCCGGGTTCAAGAAGGTCGCGCGACGCTTCAAGCACGTCGGAAAAGCAGGTCACTTCGTAAAGCCCGGTCGGATCCGACAGCGCGACGAAGGCAAAGCGGTTGCCCTTGGCGGATTTGCGCTCCTGCCGCGAGCTGACGGCCCCGGCAATCCTGGCCACGAAGGGGCCGCCGGCCGCCATCGCGGTGATCTGGGCCAGCGTCCTCACATCCTTGCGCCGCAGCGCCGACATGTAATCGTCAAGCGGATGGCCTGAAAGATAGAAGCCTACGGCCTGATGTTCGTTGCCCAGCCGCTCGACCGGCAGCCAGTCGTCGCGCCAGGGCAGCCGCGGTTCGGGGATGTCAGAGCCGCCCGTACCAAACAGCGAGACCTGGGCCGAGCCCTGCGCCTCGTGCACCGCCGCCGAAAAGGCGACCAGCGCGTCCAGCGCCTCGAAGACCCGCGCGCGGTTGGACTCCAGCGCATCGAAGGCACCGGCGCGGGCCAGCATTTCCAGCGGGCGCTTGCCCACCCGTTTCAAATCCACCCGCCGAGCGAAATCGAACAGCGAGGCAAAGGGCCGCTCTCCGCCGCTTTCGTCGCGTCGCGCGGCGACGATCAGACCCATCGCCTCGACGCCGACATTCTTCAGCGCGCCCAGCGCATAGATGACCCGCCCGCCGGCCACGTCGAAGGTGGCAAGGCTGCGGTTCACGCAAGGTGGCGTCACGCCGATCGCCATCCGGTCCAGCTCGCGCTTGTAGATGGCCAGCTTGTCGGTCAGGTGGATGTCGCAGTTCATGACGCCGGCCATGAACTCCACCGGGT
The DNA here is from genome assembly GCA_014879735.1 of Paracoccaceae bacterium. Taxonomy (GTDB): domain Bacteria; phylum Pseudomonadota; class Alphaproteobacteria; order Rhodobacterales; family Rhodobacteraceae; genus Pseudogemmobacter. The sequence continues at coordinate 1,292 of JACSRN010000022.1, read as the reverse complement.
GGTTCGCCTTCAGCCAGCCCGTCTGGTAGCTGACCACCGCATAGGCGGCGGCATGCGACTTGTTGAAGCCGTAATTGGCGAATTTCTCCAGAAGGTCGAAGACCTCGCCCGATTTCTTTGCGTCGATCGCATGGGTTTTGGCACAGCCTTCGATGAACTTGGGCCGCTCCTTGGCCATTTCCTCGGCGATCTTCTTGCCCATGGCCCGGCGCAGCAGGTCGGCCCCGCCAAGCGTATAGCCCGCCATGACCTGCGCGATCTGCATCACCTGTTCCTGATAGACGATGATGCCCTGGGTTTCGGCCAGGATGTGGTCGATGGTCGGGTGGATCGATTCCAGCGGGCGCTGGCCGTGTTTCACCTCGCAATAGGTGGGAATGTTCTCCATCGGGCCGGGGCGATACAGCGCCACCAACGCCACGATATCCTCGATGCAGGTCGGCTTCATCCGCCTGAGCGCGTCCATCATGCCCGAGCTTTCGACCTGGAACACCGCCACCGTGCGGGCGGCGGCGTAAAGGTCGTAGGTCGCCGTGTCGTCCAGCGGGATATGGCCGATGTCGTTCGCCGCCCCCGGCTTCGGCTGATAGAGTTCGCGCCCGTCGGCCGCGACATGCAACTGCCGCCCGCCCTTGCGAATCAGCCCGATGGCATTCTCGATCACGGTCAGCGTCTTCAGCCCGAGGAAGTCGAACTTCACCAGCCCGGCCGCCTCGACCCATTTCATGTTGAACTGCGTCGCCGGCATGTCGGAGCGCGGATCCTGGTACAGCGGGACAAGCTGGTCCAGCGGCCGGTCGCCGATGACCACCCCCGCAGCATGGGTGCTGGCGTTGCGATACAGCCCCTCGATCTGCCCGGCATAAGAGAGCAGCCGCTCCACCACCTCTTCCTTCGCAGCCTCGCGCAGCCGCGGCTCGTCTGCCAGCGCCTTGGCGATCGAGACAGGCTTCACCCCCTCGACCGGGATCATCTTCGACAGCCGGTCGACCTGGCCGTAGGACATCTGCAACACCCGCCCCACGTCGCGCACCGCCGCCTTGGACAGCAGCGCGCCGAAGGTGATGATCTGCCCCACCTTCTCGCGGCCGTATTTTTCCTGCACGTAGCGGATGGTTTCCTCGCGCCGGTCCATGCAGAAGTCGATGTCGAAGTCGGGCATCGACACCCGTTCGGGGTTGAGGAAGCGCTCGAACAGCAGCGAATAGCGCAGCGGATCAAGGTCGGTGATGGTCAGCGCATAGGCCACCAGCGAGCCCGCGCCCGAGCCGCGCCCCGGCCCGACCGGGATG
>JACSRN010000173.1 GCA_014879735.1 Paracoccaceae bacterium | reverse complement strand
CGACGCCGGTGATGCCGGGATCGGCCAGCGGGTTGCGAAACAGCGCCTGCATCAATGCTCCCGCCACCGCCAGCGCCGCCCCGATCAGCAGCCCCATCGCCAGCCGGGGCAGGCGGATGTCGAACAGCACCACCCGGTCCCGCCGCTCCAGTTCCTCCAGGCCTGCGGCCGCCGCCAGCAGGTTTCGCGGCGACAGGCCGGCGGCGCCGGTGCCAAGGGACAGGAAGGCCACGGTCACAAGCAGCAGGACCAGCCCGACAAGCAGCGGCGCCCCGCCCACCATGCGGCCGGCACTGCGAAGGTCGGCAGCAGTCAGATCCGCCATCTCAGCCCCCGGCCGGATAAAGCAGGCCGTGCAGTTGCAGCGCCGCCTCGGGCGTGCGCGGCCCGAAGCCCAGAAGCAACATTCCGTCCATCCGCAGGAGCGCGCCGGCCTTTGCCGCCGGCGTCTCGGCCAATGCGGGATGCGACAGCACCTGAGCATCGGAAATCATCCGGTCGCCCTCCGTCTCCATCATCAGGATCACATCGGGCGCCGCCGTCAGCAGCGCCTCGTCGGCCATCTGCCCGTAGCCGGTGAACTCTGTCGCCGCATTCGTGCCACCCGCCAGCCGGATGATCGCCTCGGCGGAACTTCCCTCGCCCCCGGCCATCACCCGGCCGCCCTGCACCGACAGCACGAAGAGGACACGCCTCGGCACCGCGACCTCGGCCGCCCGGGCCTCGGCCGCCCGCAGCCCGGCCTCGACCGTTGCGGCCAGCGCCTCCGCCCTGTCGCCAGCCCCCAGCGCCGCGCCCACCGCGCGGATCTTTTCGGCGATCCCGGCCGGCGTCGGGCTGCCGGGGATCGAGACAAAGGGAATACCCGCGGCCTTCAGCACATCGACCGCCTCGGCCGGACCGGCGCCGGTCTCGGCCAGGATCAGGTCGGGGTCGAGCGACAACACCCCTTCGGGCGACAGCGCGCGCAGATAGCCGACATCCGGCAGAGCCAATACATCGGGCGGATGGTTCGAGGTCGTGTCGCGCGCGACCAGCCGGTCGCCCGCGCCCAATGCGACGGCGATTTCCGTCACCGAGCCGCCCAGAGAGATGATGCGCTGCGCCTCGCCTTCAGCGGCGGCCACCATCGTCGACAGCGCCAGGCTCAGGGCAAGGGCAAGGCCCGCGGCAGGGATAGCGGTCGCAGGCCTCATGCCGGCACCTCTTCCAGGCGGGGCAGTCCCGCACAGAGTACGTTCCATGGCGCGGCGGGCGTGTCCTTGCGATAGCCGAAGATCTGCAGGATCAGCATGCCTTCGGCATCGAAGGCCTCGACGCTGATCGCCAGGCCGCTGCGGGTGGGCTTCTCGACCAGCCAGACCTCGGCCACATGGTCGGTGCGCAGATGCATGTCGAAGCGCGGATCAAGGATATTGATCCAGGGCCCCATCGGCACGATCCGGTCGACCGGGCCGCCGTGAATCTGGATGCAGCCCATGTTGCCGACGAAGATCATCACCGGCACCTTCTGCGCAGAGGCATGCTGCAGCGCAACGGTGACGGCATCGCGCGTCAGCGGGACGGAATGCGGCGCCCCGACGGCACGATTGGCACCCAGCCGGTTCATCCCCAGATCCCTGACCATCTTCAGGAACTGGTGGGTATCGGTCATCCGCGCCCAGGTCGCACGCAATTCCTGCCGCCGGGACGGATCACCCTTCGGCCCCTCCACCGGACGCCTGGGCTGCAGGACCAGTGCCTCGGCCTGCGCAGGCAGGGCCAGTTCCGTTCGCATCCGCTGGAAGGCCGCCACATCCGAGGCCTCGCGCAGGAAGATCTTGTGCACGGCATCGCCGGCCGCATCGAAAACCTGGACCGAGCGTTTCGGTCCGTTCCCGCTCTCTTCCACCACGGCGAAGGCATGCTTCCAATGGGCCGGAAAAATCCGCAGGTCGATATCGGGGTCCAGCACCATGGCGGCGATCTCGCCGGGGCGATAGTCGGAATAGACGCCAACCTTCTCATGCACGCAGGATTCGTTGCGCGTCAGCGCCATGACCTCGCCCATTCCGGCAACATGGGGCAGGATCCGGTCCGGATGCGGATCGATTGCCGTGGCGCCATGGCCGACATGGGCTGCCACCAGCGCGGCCTCGGTCAGGCCATGCGCGGCGGCAAGGTCGCGGCTGCGGGCTTGCGGATTTTCCGCACGCAGGGTGCGAATCTGTTCGGGGCTGGGTCCGGGGGCCAAGGCACGTCCTTCCATTGATGGCGGGCGTCCGTCTGGCGTCTGGCTGCGGAGCGGTGTCGTCTGCTGTCATACTTGACAATTACACTCAGCATTTCTAGAAGCCGCTTCCGAACAGTTCAAGTCGAAATCTCTGCATCGCCAACCCGTTCGGGCCAGCCCACAGGACAGAGCCACCGAAAGACATGCGATGCTGCGACCCGGCCGCCGGCCTCTCCAGTCCTCTCCCGAAAGCGGGATCGGAAGACTTGCCCGGGCGGGCGGGGAATCGACCTTTGCGCAAAGGGATGCTAGGCAAGACGCGGTTTCGGGCCGGGCGGCAGGCAGCGAAGGGGATGACCGGATCGTGGGCAGGCTGATGCGGGTGCTGCTGGTGGGCGGGCTGATCCTGTGGGCCGGCGGTCAGGCCATGGCGCAGGACGGTGGCGCTGCAGCGCTGCCGCCGGCCGTGACGATCGAGGCACCGCTGCAGCCTGCGGTCCCGGCGGAAGATTCCGATCCCGGCCTTCCCTCTGCAATGGTCGATCCCCTGGCCGCGACGCCCGCACCGGCCATTGCCACGGCGCCGGCCGAAGCCACGGCCACAACACCCGCGCCCGCAGCGGCCAGGCGCACCGACCTTTATTCCATCGTGATGCATGCCCATTGGGTCGTTCAGGCGGTGATGGCGCTGCTGGCTGTGGCGGCCTTCGTCGCGCTGGTGATCTTCATCCACAAGACGGCCGAGTTCTCGCTGGCGTTTCGCAGGCTGACCCGTACCGCCCGCACCCTGGCCGCCGCATCCGACCTTGCCGGCGCGGCGGCGGCCGTGGGGTCGCGGCCGGGTCCCGGAGCCGAGATGATCCGGGCCGCCCAGGCGGAACTGGCCCTGGCCGTGGCCGAGCCTGCCCTGCGCGCGGGTGTGCGCGAGCGTACCTCCTCGGCCCTGGCGCGGATCGATTCGGCGGCGGCACAGCGGTTACGGACCGGCACCGGCATCCTGGCGTCGATCGGGTCGCTGGCGCCGTTCATCGGCCTATTCGGCACCGTCTTCGGCATCATGAACAGCTTTCTTGCAATCGCCGAAACGAAGACCACCAATCTGGCCGTCGTCGCCCCCGGCATTGCCGAGGCGCTGCTGGCAACCGCCATCGGCCTTGCCGCCGCGATTCCCGCCGTGCTGGTCTACAACATCTGCGCCCGCCGACTGGCACGCTACCGCCACCGGCTGGGCGATGTTGCAGCCGCCGCCGAACGCCTGCAAAGCCGGGCGCTGGACCGGCTGGCGGCGGTGGGCTGAGGCATGGCGGTTTCGCTGGGACAGGGCCCCGACGACGAGACGGACGAAATGTCCGAGATCAACGTCACGCCCTTCATCGACGTGATGCTGGTCTTGCTGATCGTGTTCATGATCGCCGCGCCGCTGTCCACCGTCGACGTCCCGGTGAACCTGCCCGGTTCCACCGCCCCCGCGCAAGACCGCCCGGACGAACCGCTGTGGCTGTCGCTTGGCGCTGACCGGGTGCTGAGCCTGGGCAACATGCCGGTGCCCGAGGGCGGGCTGGCTGCCGCGCTGGACCGGATGACGGGCGGCGACCGGACGGCGACAGTTTTCCTGCGGGCCGACCGCGACATTCCCTATGGCGAGCTGATGCAGGTGCTCGACGGGCTGCGGGCGGCGGGCTATCTCAAGGTGGCGCTGGTCGGGCTGGAAGGTGCCGCCGGCGCCCCGGCGGGGGCTGCACCATGACCTCGACACTGCCCTCGCTTGCCACGCCCTCGCGCCACCGGCTGACCTTGGCCTGGGCCGGGTCGACAGCCTTGGCCGCGCTTCTGGTCTCCGGGCTTGCGGCGCTGGCAATGGCACTGGAACCGGCCGGCACCTCGCTGGGCGAGGACGACAGCAGGCTGCTGGTGATGTTGCCGCCGGTTCCTGCGGTTGTCGCCATGGCAGAGCCTAGACCCGATGCCACCGTCGAGCCGCCCTCGGCGCAGTCGAATCCACCGGAGGCGGACGAGATGCCCGAGACGCCGGTATCGACCAAGGCCCCGACAGTGCCCGAGGCCGCGGCGCGACCAGAGGCCGATCTGGCCGAGAC
>JACSRN010000015.1 GCA_014879735.1 Paracoccaceae bacterium | reverse complement strand
TCTGGAAAACCTGGTCCTGCGCGGCAGCGCCGGGCTGACCGGCACCGGCAATGCGCTGGACAATGTCTTTACCGGCAACAGCGGCAACAACCAGATCTTCGGCCTCGATGGCAATGATACGCTCTATGGCGCGCCGGGCAGTGACACGCTTGATGCCGGGACGGGCAATGACCGGATGTATGGCGGCGCGGGCAACGACTCGCTGGTCGGCGGCGATGGCGATGACGACATGGCAGGCGGCGCGGATCGCGATAGGCTGGAGGGAGGTCTTGGCCGCGACTTTTTCACCGGCGACGATGGCGATGACCTGTTGTTCGGCGACGCGGGCGACGACTGGCTGTTCGGCGGCCTCGGCCGCGACACTGTTCATGCCGGTGCAGACAACGATCACCTCGAAGGCGGCGTGGGGGACGACGACCTGGATGGCGGCGCGGGCAGCGACTCGCTCTACGGCAACGCCGGCAATGACACGCTGCAGGGCGATCTGGGTAACGACTATCTTGATGCAGGCGACGGCAACGACAGTCTGGACGCCGGCGATGGCGACGACACGCTGGATGGCGGCCTGGACGACGACGATCTGGACGGCGGCGCGGGCGACGACACGCTGCTCGGCGCAGCCGGCAACGACACGCTGCAAGGCAATCTGGGCAACGACAGCCTTGCCGGTGACGATGGCAACGACTCGCTTGGCGGCGATACGGGCAATGACGCGCTTTACGGTGCGTTGGGCGATGACAGCCTGAACGGCGGATCGGAGAACGACAGTCTCTATGGCGGCCTGGGCAACGACCGGCTGGACGGCGGCGATGGTGACGACGGGCTGGAGGCCGGCACGGGCAACGACCTGCTCTACGGTGGCTTGGGTGCCAATACGCTCTATGGCGAGGATGGCAACGACACGCTGTACGGCGGGGGAAGCGACACGCTTTACGGCGATGCGGGCAATGACTCGCTTGTCGGTAGCGATGGCGACAACCTCGCGCAGGGCGGGACCGAGGATGACACGCTGGAAGGCCGCCTCGGCAATGATGTGCTGTTCGGCGATTCGGGCTACGACATGCTGAGCGGTGATGCCGGCAACGACACGGTGAATGGCGGCTCGGGCAACGATACCCTTTACGGCAATACGGGCGATGACACGCTGCGCGGCGGCACGGGCAACGACGATCTGGACGGCGGCGCGGAAAACGACATGCTCTATGGCGATCAGGGCAATGACTCGCTGCTCGGCAATCTGGGCGACGACTTCCTCGATGGCGGCACTGACAATGACAGCCTGAGAGCCGGCGACGGCCACGATACGCTGTACGGCAACGCGGGCGAAGACTCGCTGGTCGGCGATGCGGGCAATGACTTGCTTAACGGCGACACGAATGACGACGTGCTCTTCGGCGGGGCGGGTGACGATGGCCTGAGTGGCGGCGACAGCGAGGACGAACTGAACGGCGGCGACGGCAATGACACGCTGGTGGGCGGATTCGGCCTGGACACGCTCTATGGCGATCTGGGGCGTGATCGGCTTGAAGGTGGCGATGACGACGACCGACTGAACGGCGGCGACGACGACGACTGGCTTCTCGGCGATGAGGGCTGGGACACCATGAGCGGCGATGCCGGCAACGATCGGCTTGACGGTGGTGGTGCCGACGACAGCATGGAAGGTGGTTTTGGCAACGACAGCCTGTTTGGCAATGCCGGCAACGACACGCTTCTTGGCAACAATCACGATGACAGTCTTGCGGGCGATGCCGGCCTCGACGACCTTGATGGCGGAAGCGGCAATGACAGTCTTGACGGTGGAAGCAACAGCGACAACCTGGTGGGCGGGACCGGCAACGACACGCTTATCGGTAACGCCGGAACCGATACGCTTGCAGGAGGGTCCGGCGACGACGTGTTCGTAATCATCGACGATGGCAGTATCGACCTGATACAGGACTTTTCCGGCCAGGCCGTCGGCGGCGGCGACCGGATCGGGCTGGTCGGTGCGGTTGCCCCGCTGGCCTACATCGGCAGCGACCCTTTCAATGCCTTCGGCAGCGCCGAGGTGCGCTTCAGCGGCGTTGGGCAGCTGGAAGTCGACCTGGATGGCGACGGATTTAGCGATCTCAACCTTCTGGTGTCGGGCGCGATCAGCGATACCGACCTGATGACGGCGGATTTCATGGTCCTGTAATGAACCGGAACCGGGGGGCGTCCAATCCGCCCGCCGGTTGGCGCAACCGGGGCCGGCGGCTGCCGGACTTTACTGATCCGGCAGTCTGCGCACCGATCTGACCTGCCCGCAGGCCGCAACTTGAACGGATTCAACGCAAAAGCCTTACGGCTTGAGCGCGTCACGGTAGATCGTGACGATCTGATCGACCTTCTTCTCCCAGTCGAACTCGTCGCGGATCCTTTGCGCGCCTGCCGTTCCCATCCGGCGGCAGAGCGCAGGATCCGCGGCCAAGCGCTGAATTGCTGCGGCAAGGCGATGGGCAAAGCTGCTGCGGGGCGCCGGCGCCACGAGGATGCCGCAGCTTTCATCCACATAATCCGCCGGCCCGCCCCAATCGGATGCGATGATCGGCAGGCCCAGGCTCATCGCTTCGAGGACCACGGCGCCACCGCATTCAAACACGGAATTGAGGATCAGGGCGTCGGCATTGCCAAGGTGGGCGGCACATTCGCCCTGGGGGCGAAATCCCAGGAAATGCACGGCTTCGGCCAGGCCGAATTGCCGCGCCAATTCCTCCAGCCGGGGCCGTTCCTCACCATCGCCCAGAATGTCCAGCCGGGCATCCACCCCCGCGGCACGCGCCAGACGCAGGGCCTCCAGCGTTGTGTCAACCGCTTTCCACCCCACCAGACGACCCATGAAGACCAGCCTGAACGGCGTTGCGGCATCTCGGTCCCGCGCCGCGCGCAACCGGCCCGGGCCTTCCCAGACGGACAGATCCACGCCGTTCTCCACCAGTTCGATCACCCGGGGATGATCGGCAACCGGCAAGGCCTGCCTGGTGCGCGCATTGGCCACCAGCAAGGCCGCAGCCTTGCGCTTGCCGGGGATCAGGTGGTTCAACGCAACGGCCAGTTTCCTGCTTGCCGCGACGAATCGTCGTTCGACGCGGCTTTCAAGATCCTCATATCCCGGTGGATAGGCCATGCCGCCGTTCATCGGTCCGATCACGACAGGGATGCCAAACCCGTAAAGGCTCGATGGCGCCTTCGGCGACACCGGAATGGGTTGATGAATGATCTCGACCTTTCCGTCGCGCTGCAATTGCCGGATCAGCTTCGCCTGAAAGATCTCGTTCACCAGATTGAGCAGGGTGCCAAAGATCGCCTCACGGATTGGACGGGGAAAGATCTTCCCGACATTCCAGAGCGCGCGATGCCAGACGGTGTCCTCGATAAGGTCGACGGCGCCAATCTCGTCGGCAAGGGTCTCCTCAAGGTTGGCGCGGTTCCGGCTGTGGGCGACAAGCCGCACGGGATGACCGCGCCGATGCAGGATCTGGAAATATTTCAGCGGCAGAAAGGCCTCGCCCCCGAAACGGGAGGAGGCATTGGGCGCGACGATCAGGATCTTCAGCGGCTCCGATGCCTGCATCTTTTCGCTCATCTGCCCTTCCTCATGCGGTGGTCACGACAGGCCGCCGCCGGATCGGGCGCAGGTCGTGGTCCGGAATGTCGCATTTGCCGCGCCGGCGATGATGAACGGTTTGTCCCTGCCCTTTCGGCGAAGGCGGCCTCCGGAGAGCCCGGATAACCCGATCCCTGCCCGGGGCGGTTGGCGGGCTGCGCTGCGCGGTCATCTGGTTCCCCGGGGCTGCGTGGATAGGTCGGGAGCAAACAGGATTGACGAGGAGCCGTCAAGCGACCGGAACGAAACGCAAACGGCCGCCGGCGGGATGGCGCGCGGTCGAGGGCCCCGATTCACCGCGGACAACGGTCCTGCGCCGCAGGTCCCTGCGGGAGCGGGCCGTCGCGGATATCGGCGGTCAGACCCGCTGCAACCGGGTGGCGGCCATCCAGGAAAGTGCGGCCATGAGGCCCGCCGTGGCAAGGCAAAGCGGCAGGCCGCCGATCTGGTAGCTGACACCCGAGAGCAGCGTTCCAAGCAGCCGGCCTGCCGCGTTGGACATGTAGTAGAACCCCACATCGCGCGAGATCCGTCTGGCGTCGCCGAAGGCGAGGATCAGATAGGAATGCACGGCCGAATTCACCGCGAAGACAAAGCCGAAGACCAGCAGGCCCGCGATCAGCGTCACGGTCAGCCAGTCGGCCGGTGCGCCAGCCGTCCATGCCGCCAGGGCCAGTGCCAGGGGGATGGGCACGAGATAGCCCGCCCAGCGGACAGCCTTTGCCACCACATCCGGACCCGTCGCACCGACGATGCGGGGGGCGGCGGCCTGGACCGCGCCGTAGAGGATGATCCACAGCGCCAGAAAACCGCCGATCACGAAGAATGCCCAGCGGCGACCCTCTGCCGTGCCATCCGACAGGACCATCTGGAAATAGACCGGAATGCCCACCACGAACCAAACGTCGCGCGCAGCAAACAGGAACAGCCGGGCGAGGCTCAGGCGATTGACCCGAGGGTCGGGCGAGATCCAGCCCGCGAACCCTGCGCCCTTGTCCCCCGTGGGCAGGCCGGCCGGCAGAAACAGCGCGACGGCGATCAGGATCGCGCCCAGCACCGCCGCCATGGTCCAGACCGCGGCCGCAAAGCCCCAGACCCCCAGCAGCACCGCGCCGAGGAGGAAGCCCAGCCCCTTGACCGCATTCTTCGACCCGGTCAGCGCCGCAACCCAGCGAAACAGTGTGCCGTCGCCATCCGGCGCCAAGAGCTTGACCGCCGATTTCGACGACATCTTGGCCAGATCCTTGGCCACGCCCGACAGGCCCTGCACCGCCATCACGAAGACCACCGAGGCGGCCATGCCCCAGGCCGGATCAAGCTGTGCGAGGGCCGCCAGCGCGCCGATCTGCAGGATCAGCCCGGCGCGAAGCGTCGCGGCCAGCCCGAACCGCGCGGCCAGCCAGCCGGCGTACAGGTTGGTCACGACCCCCGCCAGTTCATAAAGCAGGAACAGCCAGGCCAGTTGCAGGGGCGTGAAGCCCAATGTGTTGAAATAGAGCAGCACCAGCATCCGCAATGCGCCGTCCGACAGCATGAAGGCCCAGTAGGCCGCCGTGACGGCGGCATAGGCGCGCAGCGGGTTGGCGGGGGAAACCGTGCCGGTCATGTCGCGCCTGCCGCCGGCCGGGACATGCCGGAGGCGCCGCAGGCATGACCCCGTCCATTGCCATGCCGGACGCTGATCTTCCCCTTGCTGCCGCCGATCACCATGGGTGGTCGGGCCTCGCTGCCCGGTCATCCCGCAGCAGGATGCCATCGGCTGTCCCGCTGCGGATCAGGCCGCGCCGGAGGGGCTGTCCGATCCGGGCCAGGCCGCAGAGGTCGAAGCCGGGCATGTCGGTCAACCCCCCACCTCGGGGTCGGATGGCAGGCCGATCCGATCCACGCCGCCTTGCAGCGCAAGGCGATCCAGCGCTTCGAACGGCAGATCGACGAAAGCGGCGATCCGGCGGCGCAATGCGCCATAGGCCTGCGCGAAGGCCAGCGCCTTTTCGGCCGCCGTCCCCGTCGCCTTCGCCGGATCGGGCAGGCCCCAATGCCCGGTGATGGGCTGGCCGGGCCAGGGCGGGCAATCTTCGGACGCCGCCGCATCGCATAGGGTGAAGATGAAATCCATCGCCGGCGCCTCGGGGTTGCGATAGTCCGACAGCGGCTTGGAGCGCAATCCCGACAGGCCATGACCGTTGCGCTGCAATACCTCCAGCGCGAGGGGGTTCAGCGCCGAGTTTGGCCGGGTGCCACCCGAGAAGGCCCGGAACCTGCCCCGGCCCAGATCGCGCAGCAGCGCTTCGGCAAGGATCGACCGGGCGGAATTGCCCGAACAGATGAAAAGCACGTCGAAACCGGTATCGCGCCCTCCGCGGTCCTGCTGCCCGGCCTGCACAGGGGTCAGCAGATCCGGGCGGGCGCGACCGACGTCGAGGGCGAGATAGCCGATAAGGCCCGCGGTCGGGTCCAGATTGACCGAATAATGCAGCGAGCGGCCCTGCCGCTTGACCTGCACCAGACCCGAGGCGGTCAGATCGGCCAGATGGTGCGACAGCGTGTTCTGTTTGAGCCCAAGCGATGCCGCGATCTCGGTCGGCCTGGCACCTTGCGGCGCGAACCGCATCAGCAGGCGAAAGACCGCAAGGCGACCCGGATGGCCGAGGGCGGCGAAGCCCTGGGATGCGTGATTCAATTCCATATTTCCGGATTAACGGAAACAATTTGAGCAGACGAGTGAATTTTTGATGACAAGGCGTCTAAAGCCAATCCGCGGTCGATCGGCCCCGGGGCTGTCGCCCTGTCTGACGCCGCCGTCATGGCCAGCGCGCACTTTCGGGCGGGGATCGCCGACCAGGGACAAAATGCGCCACAACGACCGGCCATGCAGGGGGCGGCGATGCGGGGGGCGGTGCGCCGGGATGCGGTCGAACGGCATCCCGCGCGGGCGGTCGGGACCGGGTTGCCAGCCCCCGGGGCAGCGGATTGGCCCGCTGCCCCGGATCTGCCTCAGGCATAGACCATCGGGTTGATCAGCCGTTGCAGCGAACCGGCCCTGACCCGTTTCGCCACCGCCAGCAGCCCCAGATCCGCCAGCGGCTCGACCAGGAGAACAAGCATATAGGCCGAGCCGAATGTCAGGATGGACTGAAGGTTCGTCATTTCGACACCGCCGCCGTAGATCGCCCAGAAGGCCACCCAGGCCACGATCCCGCCCTGATAGGTCAGCGACAGCCTGAACACCTCGGCATAGTTCAGCTCAGCATAGGCCTTGCCGGCCGGGATGGTGCGGCGGGCAATCGCATGGACCACGAACAGCGGCGCCAGCAGGGTCGTCAGGTTCATGCCGTATTGCGGCAGATCGAAGGGCGCGAAGAACATCCCCTGGATCAGCAGGCCCAGCGCCAAACCGATTGCCGCCGGTGCCGTGCCAAGCAGCAGCAGCAGCGATGACCCGAGGATCAGGTGAACTTCGGATACGCCGATGGGAAAGTGCGGAAGCACCTCGAAGAACACGAAGGTGCCCATCGCCGCCACGACGCTGCGTGCGGCAAGCAGCGCCACGCCTCCCTGCCGGATGTCTGCGCGCAGGTGAACGGCTGCGGTCGCAAAGACGCCTGCGGCGGTCGCGTAGCTGAGAACGATCTTCGACGCATCGACAAGACCGGGCTCTATATGCATTCTGTCCTCCTTGTCGCCCCGGTGGAGCGAAACTCATTGATGTCGGAAAGACCGCCGGCACCCGATGCGCCGGCCGGTCACTGCGTCAGGCGACACAAATCGGTTCGCGGCGCGCCACATGGTCGTGTGGCACCGGATGGTCGATCAGATACTGGTGGCGCGACTCCAGCTCCTCGTCGCGGATGAGGTTCTTTCCCGCGAGCAGCTTTTCCAGAGCGGCCAGCCACAGATGGTAATAGCCGCTGCCGTCATCGTGATCGGCATCGAAATCCTCATGCGCCTCGGCATTGCGAACCTCGGCGGCAAAGGTCTCCACCCATTCGCCCCAGGTGAAATACCCCTGCTCGCTGAGTTTGACCGCGATGGCAAAGGCCTTGGCCTCCCATGGCGCACGGAAGACCGGCTCCTGCCCGTCGCTGGGCAGGCCTGCAATCTGCAGATGCGGATTGGTCATGACGCCTGCTCCTCGGGCACGATGTAATCCTCCCAGAGATCGATATAGAGCGTGTCCCTGGGGTTGACGCCCGGCCCCCAGAGTTCGGCCGCGGTGAACACGACACTGTAGACATGTTGCGGCTTTTCGCCCTTCAACTGCGAATTGGTGTCGGGAAACACGAAGACGCCGCGATCCTCGACCACGACACCGCGCTTGCCGCGCACATATTGCGGCAGGCGGGTGTGGGTGATCGGATTGATATTGACGGCGCGGACATTGTCGCCGGGCTTGAAGCCGCTGGGAACCTCGACCGCCACCCGGCAGGAACCACCGGTCCGGACAAGCTCGTCAAGGCCCTTGACGGAAAACATCGTCGGCATCACGCGGCCTCCTTCGCCAATTGGGCCATGCGCCGCTCGATCTCGCCCTCGGCAAAGGTGCCGTTGGCCTTGCACCAGATTTCCAGCGAATGCAGCCAGTGCTGGTAATAGTCCGATGTCAGATATTCCGCCGGGGCCATCTGTTCCATGCCGTAGCGAAACTGGTCGATGTTGAAATGCCCGCCGGCGAAGGCAAGGATGAACATCGCGAACATCCGCCGTTCCCATTCTGCATGGAAGATCGGCTCGTTTTCCTCGAATCTGATCGGCCCCATCCCGTGCCGGCCGCCAAGATCTGCAATCCCGTTCATGCTCTTGCTCCTTTACGGCTGCACGGGGAAACCGACGCCGATCATGCTGTCGCGCGTGACCAGTTCGGCAAGTTCGTCCTCGGACATGCCCTCGGTCCCGGCCGGGCGCATGGGCAGGACGAGGTAGCGCAACTCGGCATTGCTGTCCCAGACCCGGACCTCGATCTCGGACGAGATGGTGATGCCGAATTCCTCCAGAACGCCGCGCGGGTCGATCACCGCACGCGAACGGTAGGGCGCGGCCTTGTACCAGTTCGGTGGCAGGCCGAGCGTGGGCCAGGGGTAGCAGGAGCACAGGGTGCAGACGACCATGTTGTGGACGCCGGGGGTATTCTCCAGCACCACCATGTCCTCGCCCTGGATCCCGGAATATCCGAATTCGGCAATCGCCGCGGTGCCGTCCTTCAGCAGGCGTGCCTTGTAGTCGGGGTCGGTCCAGGCCCGTGCCACGACACGCGCGCCGTTTCGCGGGCCGATCTTGTGCTCGTAGAGATCGATCAGCTTGTCCACCGCTTCGGGGTCGAGCAGGTTCTTTTCGACCAGCAATGACTCGATGGCCTTCACCCGCAGCGCAACGTCCGGGCGGCGATGTTCGTGATCGTGATCGTGATCGTGATCGTGATGATCGTCGTGGTCCTTTGTCATTTCATCCTCTTGCTGCCAGTCCTTGATGCTTTGATTGCGGCCTGTGTCGCCATGCTAGGCCAGCCTCCGGTGCCGGCCCAACAGTTTCGCCGGATTCGGCAGGCGACGGATCGAGACGGCGATGATGATGGCAACCGCCTGTGCAAGCAGCTGCATGGCGGGGCTTGCCCCCAGCGACAGGACCAACTGGTCCAGCAGGGTCATGAACATGGCGGCGCCCGCCGTCGCCACCACGCTGCCCTTGCCGCCGGTAAAGGGCGTGCCACCCACCACGACGGCGGCGATGCTGGGCAGCAGATAGCTGCTGCCGGCCGTGGGCGTGGCATAGCCGATGAACCCGGCCAGAGCGATGCCGGCAATCGCATAGCAGACGCCGGCAACGGCATAGCTGCCGATCTGGTAGGCGGCCGTCCGTGTTCCCTGCGCCCGTGCGGCGGCGATGTTCGAACCCACGGCAATGAACCGCCGCCCGACCACGGTCGATCGCAACACCAGGCTGACAACCACGACCAGCACGGCGGCAACATAGAACAGCACCGGCGCCCCCAGAAGGCGGGCCTGGGCAAGCGCCTGAAGCGACGGCGGAATCGGCATGGCACTGCCGCCCGACAGGATGCGGGCCACGCCGAAGTACAGCGCGCCCGTGGCCAGTGTGGCGACGATGGGGCTGATGCCGATCCGCGCGACGAGAAGGCCGTTCAGAATGCCCGCCGCGCCGCAGACCGCGCAGGTCAGCACCACGCCGACCATCGGGCTGCCCGTCAAGACAGAGAATTTGGCGACCAGAAGGCCGGCAATGGTCACGATGGCCGCGACCGACATGTCCAGGCCGCGCTGCTGCACCACCAGTGTCTGACCGATGGCCAGCAACACCAGGACCGAGGCGAAGGGCAGCATCGAATAGACCGAAGCCAGCCCGATGGCACTGGGCGCAACCAGCGCGCTGACGCCGACCAGAAGCACCAGCGCAATCCAGATCCAGCCGAATTCTCCGACGGCGGGCGGCCTGCTGCGAATGATCATCCGGTTTCCTGCCTCGTTTGCCGTGGTCATGCTGCCACCACCATCTTGCGTGCCCGGGAATAGGCGGCGACCGCGGTCACGATCATCACCCCCAGCAGGACCGACCGCCATCCGTCCGTCAGGCTGAGGAAGGTGGTCACGACGTTGATCTGGGTGATCAGAAGCGCGCCGAGGAAGGCGCCCAGAAACGAGCCACGACCGCCGAACAGGCTTGCGCCCCCCACCACAGCCGCGGCAATCGAGGCCAGCGTATAGTCGTTGCCGCTCATGGCATCGCCGACACCGACCTGGCCGATCATCATCACCCCTGCGGCAACCGCCAGGACAGAGCAGCCGACATAGGCCAGCAGACGCATCAGCCGCGGGTTGATCCCGGCCACCCGCGCCGCATCGGCACGCGAACCGAAGCCGCGCAGCTTGATGCCCAGCCCGCTGCGGAACAGCGCGGCATCAAGGGCCAGCGCGACGGCCAGCGCCAGCAGGGCCGCCACCGGCAGGAAGGCCCAGCGGGTGTTGACGGCATCGAGAAACTCGAAGTCGATCATGCCGGCAGGGGTGGGCCGCAGGACAAGCGACACCGATTGCAGCACCATGAAGGTTGCCAGCGTCGCCATCATCGGATGCATCCCCAGCGGATCGACCAGCGCCCAGTTCAGCAACCCGACCGCAATCGCCACCCCGAAAAGCGCCACCCAGCCTGCAAGCTGCATCTCCAGCGGCATGTCCTTGACGAAGAAGAACGACATCACCACCGTGGTCAGCCCCATCAGCGGCCCGACCGACAGGTCGATGCCGCCGATCAGCATCAGCGCCTGCTGCCCGCAGGCGACCATCGCCAATGCGGCAACCAGTGCCAGCATGCCGCCGATACTGCGCGAGGTCAGGTAGAATTCATTGCTGATCCCGGCATAAAGGCCCAGGGCCAGGATGATCGTGGCCACCGTCGCCAGCGGCGCCCAATTGCCGGCAAACCATTTCAGCACCCGGTGGCCAAGACTCTCGGTGCCACCCTGCCGCCGGCGATCGGACCCCGAGGTCAGCACGGCCGATATGATCGCGCTTTCCGAAACCTCGGCACCGGCCAGTTCGCCGACGATATGCCCGCGCGAGAAAACCGCGACGCGATGGCACAGCCCGGCCAGTTCCCCCGCATCCGACGAAACGACAATGAACGAGATGCCGCGGCGCGCGGCCTCGACAATGGCCTGATAGATGAAGACGCGCGCGCCGATGTCGACGCCCTGTGTCGGCTCGTCGACGATGACGACCCTGGGGTCCGCGGCCAGGATGCCGGCGATCAGCACCTTTTGCTGGTTCCCGCCGGACAGCGCGCCGATCGGCGCCTCCACCCCCGGGGTCTTCACGTCAAAGCTGCGGACGGCCGCCTCCGCCGCGGCGGTCTCGGCCTCGCGGCGGATCACGCCGGCGCGGGCAATGTTGCGCAGCGTCCGGTAGGAGAAATTCTCGCGGACCGAAAGCTCGGCGAACATGCCGTCGCGGTGGCGCGAGCCCGAAAGATACTGCAACCCCGCCGCAGCGGTATGCGAGGAACTGCCGGGCCTGATGGCCGTGCCGTCCAGAACGATCTGGCCGCGTCCGGCGGTCAGGCCGACCAGGCCTGCCACGAACTCGCGCTTGCCCTGGCCATCCATCCCGGCAAGGCCCAGGATCTCGCCCGGCCGCACCGAGAGCGACACCTCGGAAAAGCCCTCGCCCGACAGCCCCCGCACCTCCAGCCGGTCGCGGCCACCCGATTGCGGCGGCTGCTTTTCGGGGAATTCGTGGTTCACCGCCTTGCCCACGATCAGGGCAACGATGTCCTTTTCGGTCAGGCTCGCGATGTCATGGGTTCCCTGCGACTGACCTTCGCGCAGGACCGTCACCCGGTCGGCAATCGAGCGCACCTCACGGATGCGATGGGAGATATAGACGACGCCAACCCCCCTGCGGGTCAGGGCGCGGATGCGGTCGAACAGCCGGCCGACGTCATCCGACATCAGATGCTCGGTCGGCTCGTCCAGCACAAGCACCGTCGGATCGCCGGCCAGCGCCTTGACGATCTCGATGATGAAACGCTGCTGCGCATTCATCAGATCGACACGCTCGGCGGCATCGATGTTGGTATCGGGGTCCCATTCCCCGAGCAGCCTCTGCGCCCAGAGGTTCATCTCCGACGGGCGCGGGCGCCGCTCGGCGCCGACCCCCAGGAAGATGTTCTCTGCCACGGAAAGATCCGGCATCAGCGCCGGTTCCTGCCGGACGATCGCAAGACCCCGCGCCCGGACAAGATCGGGGTCGGCGCTGACATCGACGCCATTGACCGACACCACGCCCTCGTCCGGGGCAAGGGCCCCGGACGCAATTCCCATCAGGGTCGACTTCCCCGCGCCATTCTCGCCGACAAGACCGTGAACCTCGCCCGCCAGAACGTCAAAGGAGACATGCCGAAGCGCCCAGACACCCGGGAACCGCTTGGAGACGCCCACGACCCGAAGCCTGATGTCCTGCGGCATGACCGCCCCCTTACTTCAAGAGCTCGGTCAGCTGCTCTGCCGCCAGAAGACCCGACATGTCGGCATCCGGCGGCAGGGCGGGATCGCAAAGCGGCTTGATGCCGGCCTCGCTGTCCGCATAGGGATAGGAGACCACGCCGAAGGGCTCGGTGTTCTCGGTGCCTTCGTAGATCGCCAGCGCCCGGCGGGCGGCAAAGCGCACCAGCGAGGTGGTGCCGTCCAGCGAGAAGTATTTCCAGCCCTTGCCCGCCTCGACATCGGAGAGATAGAGGCAGTTCAGCTCGTTGTTGCTGGCCAGCGTGGCCTGTGCCGGGACCGGCACGCCCGCCTGTTTGAAGGCATTGATCGCGGCCATGGTGGTGACGCCATAATCCGAGGCGATGCCGTCGATCTCGGGATATTTGGCGATCAGCGCCGCAATCGCCTGCTGGGCATCCACGGGATTCCAGTTGGTGACGATATACTGGTCCTCAAGCAGGGTCATGTCCGGGAACTTTTCCAGCCCGGCCTTGAAACCATCCATGAACTTCTCGGACGAGGTTGCACCGGCCGGGCCGCCCATGAACAGGACATTGCCCTTGCCTTCCAGCGTCTTGCCCAGCCAGTCGGCCCACATGCCGCCCACGGCGACCGGATCCTGATAGACGATGGCATCGTAGTCACGGCCGACTTCGCCACCAAGCTGCGAGAAATACGGCACGATCGTCACGCCGGCGGCCTTGGCGTCGCGATAGGCCGGGATCGAGGCATCGCCAAAATGGGTGAAGGCCACGATGACGTTGGTGCCCTGGGCGATCAGATTGTTGATGTGGCTGTTATAGCTCTGGGCGCTGCCGTTCGCGTCGAGATAGGTGACGGATTCGACATTGGGGCATTTCTTCATCTCATCGGCAAATTCGGCGGCGGCCGTACGGAACCAGGTGGCGCCGCCGAAGCCGTCGACCAGCCCGACCTTGGCGGGCTTGTCGCCGCACATCGTGGTGATGTCGGCGTGCTTGTTCATCACCGCCGTTTCCTCGGCCAGACCGGCCAGCGGAAATGCCAGACCGGCGGCAAGCAGGACTGAAAACAGGGCACGCGGCCCGGCAGGAGCTTTCATGGTTTTCCTCACTGTTGAGTGTGTCGGGCCATTTTTTCGGCCCTTGTTCATCCATGATCGTAGGCCGCACGATCGGCGGGTGCTTGCCTCAGACTGCCAAGCGGACTTGTTCTGAAATGCCAGTCTGCGCGCCGGCAGGCGGCATCGCGCGCGGCCGCGGCCTGCGGCGCGCTGCGGTCCTCTTGCGGCGGTGTATCTCCCGCCAATATTACGGGGGCGGCGGTGGCCTAGCGGCGGTAGAGGACCTGCTCCGGCGTATAGCCAAAGCAGCTTTTGAAGCTGCGGCTGAAATGGGCCAGATCGTTGAAGCCGACAAGGAAGGCCGCCTCCGTGACCGACTTGACCGTCGCCTCGCGCAGATGGACCTCTGCCATCCGCAGCCGCTCTCCCTGCAGCCAGCGCATCGGCGTCGTGCCCATCTTCACGAAGATGCGGTTCAGCGTGCGGGTCGAGACCCGTCCGGCCTGCGCAAGATGCTGCGGCGACATCTCGCTGTCGCCCAGGTTGGACAGGGCATAGGATCTGATCCGGTCAAAGCTGTCATAGCCGCCGCCTGCCCCGCCATTCGCCTCGTGGTGCAGGTCGATGACCGCCAGCAGCAGGTCGATCAGCGATTCCGACAGCCGCTCGCCGACCAGCGCCTGCGCGCTGAATGTCAGATCCAGCGCAACGCAGGAATTCGTCATGTCGGCAAGAATCCGGCTGAGGTTCCGGTCCGTCGCAAGGTTGCGCGCCAGATAGTCCCGGATGCAAAGCGCGCGCGCGTCCAGGAACCGATGCGGTATCTTGACCAGGTTGATTTCGGCCGACAGCGCATAGCTGAACGGCATCGCCGTATCATAGACGGCGATGTCGCCGGCGGTCTGCTGCGTCACCCGCCCGATCTGCTCAAGAACGCCGGTGCCCTTGGCAACGATCCCCAGCAGGTAGTGTTCGTCATCGTCCGAGCGCACATGTTTCATCGCGCGCTTCCAGGTGTGTTTGGGCGCCTGCATCCGGCTCAGCGAAATCCGGCCCATGTCCTGCGACACGATCGCGGCATCGAACGGGCTGTCGCTCTTGTTGGCGCTGTCGGCACTGACGAACTGGTTGCAGACCAGATCGTGCCAGTATTCGAAACGGTGCGCTTCGGCAACTTCGGCGGTGTTGAAGAGAGTGCGCATCTGTTTTCGCCTTTCCCGGCACCGCGCCAGCGCAGAGGTGCCATGCAGAGGGGTAGACTAGGCCCGAGGGCGTGCAAAAGGAAGGAAATCGTAACCGGCCCCGCCACCCGCATCCGGCCGCGACCCTGCGGATCGGACCGGCACCCGTGGCAGTCTCGGGCAAATGCACTGTCCGGAGGGGGCAAGCCGAGCGCCCGTCCGCCGCCCTATGCTCCCGCCCGGGGTCCGCAGCGAACTGCCAGGAAGGCCCTGGCAGACAGTCTTCAGGATCCCAGAGAATCCATGGAGAAATCGATGCAAGACGTTCCGATACATTTCAAGAGCCTTGTTGAAATCGGCGACCTTGTCCGGCGGCGTGTCTTGTCCTCGGTCCAGGTCACGCAAACGCTTCTGCAGCGCATCGAGACGCTGGATTCGCATTTCATGAGCTATGTGCATGTCTGCGCCGACCGGGCCTTGTCCCAGGCGCAGGCCGCAGATGCCGATCTGGACCGGGGCATCTGGCGCGGGCCGCTGCACGGGGTGCCGCTTGCGGTCAAGGATCTTTGCCAGACCACCTTTGCCCCGACGACGGCAGGCACCACGATCCACGCGGATTTCATCGCGCCGCACAGCGCCACCGTGGTCGACCGGCTGGAAACCGCGGGCGCCGTCATGCTGGGCAAGCTGACGATGACCGAAGGCGCCTATACCAGCCATCATCCGAAAATCCCCGCGCCGCTGAACCCATGGAGTGCGGCGCATTGGGTCGGCTCGTCCTCGACCGGATCGGGTGTGGCGACGGCCGCCGGCCTGACCTATGGCGCCATCGGCAGCGATACCGGCGGGTCGATCCGGTTCCCCTCGGCAACCTGCGGCCTGACCGGCATCAAGCCGACCTGGGGACGGGTCAGCCGCCACGGTGTCTTTGCGCTGGCGGATTCGCTCGATCATGTCGGCCCCATGGCGCGGTCGGCCGCGGACTGCGCGGCGATGCTGCAGGCGATTGCCGGCTGGGACGCCCAGGATGCCACATCGATCGATGCCCCCGTGCCCGATTATCTGGCCGAGACCGGCCGCGGCATCCGCGACCTGCGCATCGGCATCGACCGCAGCTATGCCCTGTCGGGGATCGACGCCCAGGTGGCGGGCGCCGTCGAACAGGCGGTTGCGGCGCTTGAGGCGCTGGGTGCCCGCATCGTCGATGTCACCTTCCCCGATTATCAGGATCTGGTCGCATCCTGGATCAGCATGTGCGCGGTCGAGACGGCCATCGCGCATGAAGCAACCTATCCCGCCCGTGCCGCCGAATACGGCCCCGATCTGGTCCAGCTGATCGAAGAGGGGCGCCGCACCACCGGCCTGCAGGCGACACGGGGCCTGCATCTGCGGCTGAAATTCACCGAAGCGCTGGCCACCATGTTCCGGCGCATCGACTGCATGATCGTGCCGACCATGCCGGTGCCGCTGCCCAGCCTGGTCAAAATGGGTGAATATGGCGAGGATCCGGGCGTGTTGAACTCGATCCTGCGCTTTACCGCGCCTTTCGACTTTGCCGGAAATCCGACGATCACCCTGCCCAACGGCATCGACCAGGCCGGCATGCCGCTGAGCATGCAGCTTGTCGGGCCGCGCCTGGGCGAGGCGGTTCTGGTCCGGGCAGGCCACGCCTATCAGACGGTGACGGACTGGCACTGCCGGCACCCCGCCATAGGCTGAGGGAAACGCCCAAGGCCCTGCCGCCCCGCATGCCGGGCCGCCGCGGCGGGCGGCGGCAGGATCGGCGGCGGGCGTCATCGGCCCTGCCACAATGGGGGGCGCCTCTGCGTGAAGGCGGTGGCGCCTTCCTGCGCATCGGCAGAGGCCACAACCTCGCGCAAGCGCCGGTCATTCTCGTCCCACAGGCGGCTTTGCGCGGCATGGCGTGCCGCCGCGGTCAGTTTCAGCCCATGCGACAGCGACAGCGGCGCATTGGCCGCGATCCGGTCCGCCAGCGCCAGCGCTTCCTCCAAAAGCCGGTCTGCACCGGCGATACGGTTGATCAGCCCCAGTTGCAGCGCCCGCTCGGCCGAAATCGGATCGCCGGTCAGCACCATCTCGCTGGCGATGGCCGGCGGCAGCCGTTCCCCCAGCCTGAAGGCGCCGCCGGCCCCGGCGATCAGCCCGCGCTTCGCTTCCGGCAGGCCGAAAAGGCTGCCCTCGGCCGCCACGATCATGTCGCAGGCCAGCGCCAGCTCGAATCCGCCGGCAAGGGCCGCGCCCTGGACCGCCGCGATCAGCGGGCAGGACCTTTCGCGGCTGACAAGGCCGGCAAAATGGCCCGGGCCGAAAAGGATCTCTTCGGCCTCGCCATTGGCGAAGGCGACCAGATCCATTCCCGCGCAGAACACCGGGCCTTCGCCGCGCAGGATTCCAACGGACAGCCGGCCGTCGCCCTCCAGCCGGTCGATGGCCGACCGCAGCCGGCGGCAGGTGGCCGCATCGATGGCATTGCGCCGGTCCGGCCGATTCAGCGTGATGATCGCCACCCGGCCGCGGATCTCGAACAGGACGCTGGGGGCATCGGTCATGCCGGCACCCGCGCAAGCCCGTACCACCGCCGGGCCGGGCCCGCACCCATGGACCGCCGCCTCATGATCCCGCACCCTCGCCCCGAAGCTGTTTCCACGCCGGGGGGCGCTTGTTCAGGAAGGCGTCGATCCCTTCGCGCGCCTCGTCGCATTCCCAGATATCAGCCAGCGCTTCGATGGTTGCATCCAGCACGGCGTCATCGATCCGCGGCCCGAGACGTCTGGCCAGCGCCTTGGCGGCGCCGACGGCACCCGGTGCAACCGACAGATAGGGCAAGGCCTCGGCACCCGCGGCGGCGGCAAGATCTGCGGCCGGGCAGGCCCGTGCGATCAGGCCCAGGTCGACCGCTTCGGCCGCGCCAAAGATCCGCGACGACATGAACACCCGCCGCGCCCGGCCCTCGCCCATCCGCGCCACGACATAGGGACCGATCGTCGCCGGGATCAGGCCCAGCCCGGTCTCGGTCAGGCCAAAGCGGGTGTCGGCGGCGGCCAGCGCCAGATCGCAGACGCAGAGCAGCCCGATGCCGCCGCCGAAAGCCCCGCCATGGGCGCAGCCGATCAGCGGTGCCGGCATCGTATTCAGCGCATTCAGCATGTCGGCAAGCTTGCGCGCCTCGCGCATCCGGCCGGCACGGTCGGCCTGAATCTGCGCCTGCATCCAGCGCAGATCACCGCCGGCGCAGAAAACCTCTCCCGCGCCGGACAGGATCACCGCACGGGTCGTGCGGCTGGCCCCCGTGGTCCGGGCAAAATCGGTCAGGTCGGCAATCATCTCGGCCGACAGCGCATTGCGCTTTTCCGGGCGGTTCAGCGTCAGACGAACGATGCCGCGGGCATCGCGTTCAACCAGAAGGGTTTCGTATTGCGTCATGCCATCCTCCTCAGCCCTTGCGCATATCGGCCCGCCGCTTGCAGCCGCGCCAGATCGATGCCGGTCTGCATCCCCTGCCGATGCAGCCAGTCGACCACCGTTTCCGTGGCCACATTGCCCTTGGCGCCGGGCGCATAGGGGCAACCGCCCAGACCGCCGACCGCCGCGTCGAAGATGCGGATTCCCCGCGCCAACCCTGCCGCAACGTTTTCGACGGCCATGCCCCGAGTGTCATGGAAATGCAGCGCCAGGCTTGTGGCACTGGCCTCGGCCAGCACGGCATCCAGCATCGCCGACACCGTTTCCGGCCGCCCGCTGCCGATGGTATCGGCCAGGCTGACCTCGTAGCAACCCATGTCCAGCAGCCGTGTCGTCACGGCAGCCACGCGCGCGGGGTCGGTGGGTCCGTCATAGGGGCATTCGATGGCGCAGGAGACATAGGCCCGCACCGGCAGGCCGATGTCGCGGGCGCGATCAAGGATCGGGGCAAAGCGGGCCATGCTTTCCGCGATGGTGCAGTTGATGTTCTTCCGGCTGAACCCCTCCGAGGCCGAGGCGAAGACCGCCACCTCATCGGCCTTGCCGGCCAGCGCCGCCTCGAATCCCTGCATGTTCGGCGTCAGCGCGGAATAAACCACGCCGGGCCGGCGCCCGATGGCCGCCATGACCTGCGCGGCATCTGCCATCTGCGGCACCCATTTCGGGCTGACGAAGCTTGTCACCTCGATCTTGCGAAGCCCCGCCGCGGTCAGCAGATCGACCAGTTCCACCTTCTGCGCCGTGGGGATCGGCGTGGGTTCGTTCTGCAAACCGTCCCGCGGCCCCATTTCCCAGATCAGAACGTCATCGGTCATTGCTCGTCCTTTCGCTCTCGTTGCGGGCCTCTTGCTCGGCCAGTTCGCGCAACTCGCGACGGACGATCTTGCCCGTGGTGGTCATCGGCATCTGGTCCAGAAAGCGGACGCAACGGGGATATTCATGTGCGGCCAGCCTCTCCTTGACAAAGCGGCCGATCTCGTCGGCAAGTTCGGCCGAGGCGGCATGGCCTTCGCGCAACACGACATAGGCCGCGACGACCGCACCCCGGATCGCATCGGGTTTGCCCACGACGCCGGCCAGCCGCACCGAGGGATGGGCCAGCAGGCAGTCTTCCACCTCTGCCGGACCGATCCGGTAGCCTGCCGAACCGATCACATCGTCGTCCCGCCCCAGAAAACACAGCCGCCCCGTGGCGTCGCGCGTCCCGCGGTCGCCGGTCAGAAGCCAGCGCCCGTCCGGACCATCGACGTACTTTTCCGCGGTGGCCACCGGATTGTTCCAGTATTCAAGGAACATGACGGGATCGGGCGCAAGGACGGCAATCGCGCCTTCCACCCTGTCGGCCACCCGCCGGCCGGTCTCGGCATCGATGATATCCACCACATGGCCGGGGACCTGCCGCCCCATCGACCCCGGCAGCACCGGCTCCAGTTCCGAGCAGGACGAGACGACCATGTTGCATTCGGTCTGCCCGTAGAATTCGTTGATCGTCACGCCCAGCACCCGGCGGCCCCAGTCGATCAATTCCACGCCCAGCGTCTCGCCGCCGCTGGCAACCGTGCGCATGGCAAGGCCCAGACGCTCGGCATCGGGCGCCAGCTTCATCATCTTCAGCGCGGTTGGCGGCAGAAAGGCATTGCGGATGCCATGGCGGCGAATCAGATCGAAGGCTGCCTCCGGCGTGAATTTGGCAAACCGGCAGGCGACAACGGCGATTCCGTGATGCAGCGCCGGCATCAGCACGTCGAGAAGGCCGCCGATCCATGCCCAGTCGGCCGGGGTCCAGAAACGGTCGCCGTCCCGGGGCAGGAAATTGTGGCTGATCTCCACCCCGGGCAGATGGCCCAGCAGCACGCGATGGGCATGCAGCGCGCCCTTGGGGTTGCCGGTGGTGCCGGAGGTATAGATCAGCAGCGCGGGATCCTCGGCGCGGGTGGAAACCGGCACGAAATCGCCGGATTCGCCGGCGCAAACCGCGGTGAAATCCTGCGCGCCTCCCGCTGCGCCATCGACGCAAAACACCTGTTCCAGCGATGGCAACCGCGGCCAGAGCGGCAGCAGCTTGTCCAGACCGGCGCGGTCCGTGATCACCGCGCGCGCCTGCGAATTTCCCAGCCGGTGCATCAGGGCATCCGGGCCAAACAGCGTGAACAATGGAATCGCTATGCAGCCAAGCTTTGCTGCCGCGACATGCGACACCGCCGTTTCCACCCGCTGCGGCAGCAGGATGCCGATCCGGTCGCCCGGCCCGCCGTCGCACCGGCCCAGTCCGCGACGCTGCAGGGCATTTGCCAGACGGTTCGACATCGCCCGCAGTTGTGCGAAAGAATATTCCTCTGCCCGGCCCTGCGCATCGACATCGATGATCGCCAGCCGGCCGGGGTCGCGCGCGGCCCATTTGTCGCAGATGTCGACACCGATGTTGTAGAATTCGGGAATCTCCCAGCGGAAGGCTTGCTCCACCTCGGGGAAGGTCCGGCCCGGTTTCAGCATCTGTCACTCCTGTGGTTTCAAGCGGAGGATTGGTGTACCGTCCTGGATTTGTGCTCCGAGGGAGACCATGACTTCT
>JACSRN010000171.1 GCA_014879735.1 Paracoccaceae bacterium | reverse complement strand
CGTCCCATGCGCCGCATCCGTGCCGCCGGAGGAACTCCCCGCCAGGACCGAAGATTCGGCGCCGGAGACGGGGGACGAACCGCCCGCCGCCCGGCCGGCCGCGCCGCGCTGGCTGGTCCGGCCGGTGGGCCTGGTCCTCGGTATCGGCCTTCTGGCCCTGGCGCTGCCCTATGGCGCAACCCGCGCCGGGATTGCGCATCTGATGGGCGAGGATCTGCGCCGGATGACCTAGCGCGCGGCGGCCAGGGTGTCGCGTGCCAGCGCCGCGACATCGGCCTCGACCCGCGCGGCGAAGTCGGCAACGCGCTCGGCCCCTGCCGTCTCGGCCTTGTAGAGCGCGCGCCAGTGCAATCTCGCCCGGGGGGCGCAGGGCCGCAGGATGCCGAGGCGCAGGATCCGCCGCAGCGGCCGGCGCAGCACCAGCCAGTCGATCCAGGCCGGCCCCCCCTGCGTGGTGACGGCCAGCACCGCATCCAGCCGCTGCAGCCGGGGAATCATCGGGCCGAACCCGGGCGAATGGTCGAAGGCGGTGCCCGGCGCCCAGACCCGGTCGAACCACCCCTTGAGCACGGCGGGAAAGCCGGACCACCAGGTTGGAAAGACCAGGATCAGCATCTCGGCGCGGGCAAGCTGGGCGGCATCCCCCGGCACAGTGGGTTGAAAATCGGCGTAGTAGCTGGCCCTTTCCTCCTCGGTCAGCCGCGGGTCGAAGGCGGTCTGCGCCAGATCCAGCCGCTCGACCGTCATGCCCGCATCGCGCGCCGCCGCTTCGGCCCGGTCGGCAAGATGATGGCACAGGCTTTGCCGCAACGGATGGGCGGTGACGATCAGGCAGCGGCGCGCCGTCATGGCCCGGCCCCTTCGAACCTGGGCGGATGTGCGTCCTTGGCCTGCGTCCTGGCCCGGGTTCCGGGCGGCCGGACCGGATATTGCCGCCCGTTGCCGATGGCACCGTGGAGCGGGCGGTGCCGGACCGGCGGGCCGTCATGCGGCAGCGGCGCGGTCACAGCCGGGCCAGCCGGTCAGAGAGCAGCGCAAAGAACCCGGCGCGGTCGATGTCGCCCAGAAACAGGGCATTCGCCGGCCGGTCCGTCACCCGCCACCAGTCGGCGACGGTCATGCCCAGCGTCAGTTCGGAGACGGTCTCGATCTCGACGTTGATGTGGCGGCCGCGAAACAGATCTGGCCGCAGCAGGTAGGCGATCACGCAGGGGTCGTGCAGCGGCGCGCCCTCGCTGCCGTATTTCGCGGTATCGAAACGTTCGAAGAAATCGGTCCAGCCGGCCACCGCGCGGCCGACGGGGGTGGCAAGCGCGCGCATCTCTTCGACCCAGCCGCGCGAGGTCAGCGCCTTATGCGTTGCATCCAGCGGCACGACAACCAGCGGCACGCCGGATTTGAACACGATTTCAGCGGCCTCCGGGTCGACATAGATGTTGAACTCGGCGGCGGGGGTGATGTTGCCCACCTCGAAATAGGCGCCGCCCATCAGCACGATCTCGGCCACGCGGGGCAGGATGTCGGGGGCACGGGCAAAGGCTGCGGCAATGTTCGTCAGCGGTCCGAGCGGGCAGAGCGTGACCGTGCCCGGCGGCTCGCGCCGCAGGGTTTCGATCAGGAAATCGACGGCATGCACGGCCTGCAGCGGCAGGGTCGGCTCGGGCAGGGCGATGCCGTCGAGGCCGGTCTTGCCATGGACATGCTCGGCCGTCACCAGCCTGCGCCGCAGCGGTGCATCGCAGCCGGCAAAGACCGGAACCGGATGGCCCGACAGTTCCACCACCACCCGGGCATTGCGCTGGCTCAGTCCCAGGGGCACGTTGCCGGCGACGGCCGTCACCCCCAGCACCTGCAATTCCGGGCTGGCCAGCGCCAGCAGGATCGCCACGGCGTCGTCCTGCCCCGGATCGGTGTCGATGATGATCTTGCGCGCATCGGTCATGGCGGTCCTCCCGGTCGGCGCCAGAAAAGCCCGGCGCCGGGAGATTGTCCAGCGGTCAGCCCCCGCCAGGCGCTGTCGGGGTACCCGGCGCGCCGCCGGCGGTGTCCGCCGCCCTGTCCGGCGCGCCGCCGGCCGTGTCCGGCGCGCTGCCGGCGGTGCCGCCCGCGCCAGCCGTGCTGCCCCTGGCCGCGCCTTTCGCCTTGTCTTCGGCCTTGGCGCGGTTCCACAGCGCATCCATCTCGGCAAGGTCCGAGGCGGCCGGGCTCCGGCCCTCCGCGGCCAGCCAGTCCTCGATCCGGGCAAAGCGGCGGGTGAACTTGGCATTCGCGGCCCGCAGCGCCGCCTCGGGGTCGACCTGCAGATGCCGGGCCAGGTTCGCCACCACGAAGAGCAGATCGCCCAGTTCCTCGGCCACCGCCTCGGGGTCCAGGCTGTCGCGCGCCTCCACCACCTCGCGGGCCTCTTCCGTCAGCTTGTCCAGCACCTGCACCGCCGAGGGCCAGTCGAACCCCACCCGCGCGGCGCGGTTCTGCAGCTTGACCGCGCGCGTCAACGCCGGCAGCGCCAGCGCCACACCGTCCAGAACCCGGGCGCGGCCGCGCTCGCGGGCCTTCAGCGCCTCCCAGTCGCGGGTCTGCTCCTCGGCGGTCTTGTCGCGCGATTCGCTGCCGAAGACATGCGGATGCCGCGCCACCATCTTGTCCGCGATCGCCGCTACCACATCGGGAAAGGCGAAGAGTCCGGCCTCCTCGGCCATGCGGGCATGAAAGACGGTCTGGAACAGCAGATCGCCCAGTTCGCCGCGCAGCTCGGCCCAGGCCTGGCGCTGGATGGCATCGGCCACCTCATGCGCCTCCTCCAGCGTATAGGGGGCGATGGAGGCGAAGTCCTGTTCCAGATCCCAGGGGCAACCGCGGCGCGGGTCGCGCAGCCGCGCCATGATCGCCAGCAGCCGCGGCATCCCGCCATCGGGATCGCGGATGAGGGAATCGATGAAAGAATCGTCGTCCTGCCTGTCGTGCTGCATCGGGTCCTTCCACCGCGGGATCGCGCCGATCCTGCCGCGGAACGGCGGCGAAGGCCAGCGCCCCGGGGGGCAGGTTTTCCGCGTTGCGGGCAGGGAGGGCTTGGCGATATGTCTTGCAGGGTGATCAAAGCCGCGCCTGTCGCGGCAGCCAGGAAAGACCTTCGCCATGCCCGTCCTGAACCGCGTCGCCTCCTTCGCCGGCGAGATGAAGGCGTGGCGCCGTCATCTGCACCAATATCCCGAACTGGCCTTCGATTGCGCCGAGACCGCCTCCTGGATCGTCGAGCGGCTGCGCGAGATCGGGGTGGACGAGATTCACCAGGGCATCGCGCAGACCGGGCTGGTGGCGCTGATCCATGGCCGCGCGCCGGGGCCGGTGATCGGGCTGCGTGCCGACATGGATGCGTTGCCGATCGAGGAGATCACCGGCGCGGCACATGCCAGCCGGGTCCGGGGCCGGATGCATGCCTGTGGCCATGACGGCCATGTGACCATGCTGCTGGGTGCTGCCCGCTATCTGGCCGAGACGCGGAACTTTGCCGGCACCGTGGCGCTGATCTTCCAGCCGGCCGAGGAAGAGGGTGGCGGCGGCGAGGTGATGGTGCGCGAGGGCATCATGGACCGTTTCGGCATCGCAAGGGTCTTTGGCATCCACAATGCGCCGAACGTGCCCTTCGGTCATTTCCAGACCACGCCGGGGCCGCTGATGGCCTCGGTCGACACTGCGGTGGTCCGGGTCACGGGCAAGGGCGGCCATGGCGCGACCCCGCATGAAACCGTCGATCCGGTGGTTGCCATCGTCGCCATGGTACAGGCGGTGCAGACGATCATCCCGCGAAACATCCATGCGCTGGACGAGGCGGTGATCTCGGTCACGATGATCCACGCTGGGACGGCCTCGAACATCATCCCCGAACAGGGGACTTTCGCGGCGACGATCCGCTGCTTCAAGCCCGATGTGCGCCATCTGCTGAAGCGGCGCTTTCATGAGATCGTGGCCGGTACGGCCGCGGCCTTCGCGGTGAAGGCCGTGGTCGATTACGACTGGGGCTATCCCGCGACGATCAACCACGAGGAAGAGGCGGAATTTGCCGCCGCCGTGGCGCGGGAGATCTCGGGCAGCGAAGCGGTGAATGCGCGCGCCCCGCGCGAGATGGGCAGCGAGGATTTCTCCTATATGCTCGAGGCGCGGCCGGGTGCCTATCTGTTCCTCGGCACCGGCCCGGGGGCCGGGCTGCACCACCCCGCCTTCGATTTCAACGACGAGGTGGCGCCGGTGGGCGCCAGCTTTTTCGCCCGGCTGGTCGAGTGCGCGCTTCCCCTGGCCTGAGCCATGGCTGCGGATTGCGAGGTGTTGCTCGCGGCCCCTGTCGCATCCCTTCTCGCGGCCGTTCTCGCGGGTCGCATCACGCCGGTGGTGTTTCACGATGCCTTCCCCGTGCTGTGGCGGCACCCGTTCGCCGTCGGCCCCGC
>JACSRN010000083.1 GCA_014879735.1 Paracoccaceae bacterium | reverse complement strand
GCCCTGCGGATCGGTGACGATCCAGCTGCCGTCCGACTGCGGTTCGAGATAGCCCGGGCCGACCGGCACCTTGCCGTAGCCGCCGGGAATATCGAGCACATAGCTCGGCAGTGCCGTCCCCGACAGGCGGCCGCGCAGCGCCGCCATGATCCGCTGTCCCTCGGCCAGCGGCAGCCGGAAATGCCCGGTGCCGCGGGCCAGATCGGGATGATGCAGGTAATAGGGTTTCACCCGGTTGCGGATCAGGGCGCGGAACAGCGCCTCGAGCGTATCGGGATCGGCATTGACGCCGCGGAGCAGCACGGTCTGCGACAGCAGGGCGATGCCGGCACGCGACAGCCGCGCCAGCGCGGCCTGAGCCGCGGGCGTGATCTCGTCGGGGTGATTGGCATGGACCACGACCCAGACCGCCGGCGCCACCTCCAGCGCGGCGAGAAGGTCGGGCGAGATCTTCTCTGGCGCGACAACGGGGATGCGGGTGTGAAAGCGGATCACCTGCACCGAGGGGATCGCCGCCAGCCGCCGCAGCATCTCGCCGATGCGGCGGGGCGACAGCACCAGGGGATCGCCGCCGGTCAGGATCACCTCCCAGATCCGGGGATGGTCGGCCAGATAGGCCAGGACGCGGGCAAATTCCGCCTCTGCCAATGCGCCATCCTCGCCCACCGCCTCGCGGCGGAAGCAGAAGCGGCAATAGACCTCGCAGGTCTGAGTCGCATGCAGGATCGCCCGATCGGGATAGCGATGCGTCAGCCCCGGCACCGGGCGATGGGCATCGTCGCCGATCGGATCGACCAGTTCCTCGGCACGGATGTCGAGTTCGCGCGGCTGGGGGACGAATTGCTGCCGTATGCCGTCGGAGGCCAACCCGGCCATCGCGGCAGAGATGCGGATGCGGAAGTCGGCTTCGACCCGTTGCAGCACGGCGCGTTCGGCGGGATCGGCCAGACCCTCGCGGATCAGGTCGTCGGTGCCGGTCAGGGCGCGGGATCGGCCGGGCGGGTGGACAGGGCTCATGCCCCGCGCCCTACCCCTGCTGCGGCGGCGCGGCAAGACCTCAATGCAGGCGGAACTCGCTGGTGACATGGCGCCATTGCGCCGGTCCGATCGGCTTGCGGTGGGTGAACCGGATCGAATGCAGCGGGCCCTCGATATGGCCCTGCCAGAATTCGATGAACCGAAACAGCACGGGATAATCCGGCGCCAGATCGTAATCCTGCCAGATGTAGCTGTTCAGCACATGCCGGTAATCCGGCATCCGGTAGAAGATCTCGGCCGTGGTCAGACCGTAGCCCCGCAGCATGCGTTCGGTTTCCGTCATGGGATCTGCCTCCTGTCGCATCGCCCCCAAGGAAAGCATGCCGAAGTTGAGAATTGGTTCAACGGCGGCACGGTGCCGGCGGGGGGCGCCGCAGTTGCTGCATGCCCGGTGCGAGGGCTGCCATTGCCGGCCGCCCGGCATTGCACCCAAGGGATGGGATGGTGTAGGGTCTGTCCAACTAGATCTGGGCCCCGCGAGGGGGAAGAAGGCAGACCGTGGCGGATACTCCCGAAAGCACTGACAACACTGGCGAAACCCCCGAGCGTCCGGTCTGGTCCGGCCCGCAGGTGGATATCGCGCAAGAGATGCGCACCGCCTATCTCGACTATGCCATGAGCGTGATCGTCAGCCGCGCGATCCCCGATCTGCGCGACGGGCTGAAACCGGTGCACCGGCGGATCCTCTATGCCATGAGCGAGGTGGGCAATACCCACGACAAGCCCTATCGCAAATCCTCGCGGCCGGTGGCCGATACGATGGGCAAGTACCATCCGCACGGCGACAGCGCGATCTATGACGCCCTGGTGCGGATGACGCAGGACTTTTCCATGTCGCTTCCGCTTCTGGACGGCCAGGGCAATTTCGGCTCGATGGACGGCGATCCGCCCGCCGCCTTCCGCTACACCGAGGTGCGGCTGGAAAAGGCCGCGCTGTCGCTGCTGAGCGACATCGACAAGGACACCGTCGATTTCCAGGACAACTATGACGG
This sequence comes from Paracoccaceae bacterium, assembly GCA_014879735.1. Taxonomy (GTDB): domain Bacteria; phylum Pseudomonadota; class Alphaproteobacteria; order Rhodobacterales; family Rhodobacteraceae; genus Pseudogemmobacter. The sequence goes on along the minus strand of JACSRN010000083.1, from coordinate 2,456 downwards.
CAAGGACCGCGAGCCGACCGTCCTGCCCGCGCGTTATCCCAACATGCTGGTCAACGGCTCCGAAGGCATCGCCGTCGGCATGGCGACCCGCATCCCGCCGCACAATCTGGGCGAGGTGATCGACGCCACCCTGGCGATGATCGCCGAACCCGACATTTCGCTGGAACGGCTGATGGAGATCGTGCCGGCACCCGATTTCCCCACCGGCGGGCTGATCCTGGGCCGGTCCGGCGCGCGCAAGGCCTATCTCGACGGCCGCGGCAGCGTGATCATCCGCGCCAAGACCCATGTCGAGGAAATCCGCAAGGACCGCTGGGCGATCATCGTCGACGAGATTCCCTATCAGGTGAACAAGGCCACGATGATCGAGAGGATCGCCGAGGCGGTGCGGGAAAAGCGGATCGAGGGTATCGCCTCGGTCGCCGACGAATCCGACCGCGTGGGCGTGCGGGTGGTGATCGAGCTGAAGCGCGACGCGACACCGGATGTGGTGCTGAACCAGCTCTGGCGCTTCTCGCCGATGCAAATCTCTTTCGCCTGCAACATGCTCGCGCTGAACGGCGGGCGGCCCGAAACGCTCTCCCTGCGCGATTTCCTGTGGTATTTCCTGGTCTTCCGCGAAGAGGTTGTCGCGCGGCGCACCGCCTATGAACTGCGGCGGGCGCGCGAGCGCAGCCATATCCTCTGTGGTCTTGCTGTCGCCGTGTCGAATGTCGACGAGGTGGTCGCCACCATCCGCAGTTCGGCTGACCCGGCCGAGGCGCGCGACCGGCTGATGACGCGGCGCTGGCCCGCCCATGACATCGCCGCCTATATCCGGCTGATCGACGACCCGGCGCATAAGATGAACGAGGACGGCACCTACAACCTGTCGGAAGTCCAGGCCCGGGCGATCCTCGACCTGCGGCTGCAGCGGCTGACCGCGATGGGCGTGAAGGAGATCACCGACGAGCTGGAAGAACTTGCCGCGAAGATCAAGGATTACCTCGACATCCTGTCCTCGCGCGACAGGATCATGGCGATCATCGCCCAGGAACTGACCGAGGTGAAGACGCAGTTCGCCGTCCCCCGCCGCACCCAGATCGCCGAATGGGAAGGCGACATGGAGGACGAGGATCTGATCGAGCGCGAGGATATGGTCGTGACCATCACCTCGGGCGGCTACATCAAGCGCACGCCGCTGGTCGAGTTCCGCAGCCAGAACCGCGGCGGCAAGGGCCTGGCCTCGATGGCCACCAAGGAAGACGACGTGGTGACGACGCTGTTTGTCGCCAATACCCATACCTCGCTGCTGTTCTTCTCGACAGACGGCATGGTCTACCAGATGAAATGCTGGCGCCTGCCGCTGGCCGGGCGCACCGCCAAGGGCAAGGCGATGGTCAACATCCTGCCCATCGGCCCCGGCGTCTCCATCGCCGCGCTGATGCCGGTCGACGTGCCCGAAAGCGAATGGGACGACCTGCAGGTCTTCTTCGCCACCTCCGAGGGCGACGTCCGCCGCAACGCCCTGTCCGATTTCACCAATATCAAGCGCAACGGCAAGATCGCGATGAACCTGCCCGAGGGCGTCAGCCTGGTCAACGTGCGGATCTGCGACGAAGGCGACGATGTGATGCTCGTCACCTCGGCCGGCCGGGCGATCCGCTTCCCCACCACCGAGGTTCGCGTCTTCCGCGGCCGCGATTCCACCGGGGTGCGCGGCATCCGCCTTGCGCCGGGCGACCGCGTGGTGTCGATGTCGGTGATCCGGCATTACGAGGCCAACCCCGAGGAGCGTGCCGCCTATCTCAAACAGCGCCGCCTGATGGCCGGCGTGACCGAGGAGGAGGCCGCCGACGAGGAGGAAGAGGTCGTGGCCGAGGGCCAGCTGTCGCCCGAACGCTATGCCGAGCTTTCGGCGGCCGAGGAACTGATTCTCACCATCACCGCCGGCGGTTCGGGCAAACTGTCGTCCAGCCACGACTATCCGGTCCGCGGTCGTGGCGGCCAGGGCGTCAAGGCCATCTCGCCCGGCCCCCGCGGCGGTCGGATCGTCGCCTCCTTCCCGGTCGAGATGACCGACCAGATCATGCTGGCCACCTCGACCGGCCAGTCGATCCGCGTGCCGGTCGACCAGATCAGCTTCCGCTCGCGCAGCGCTGGCGGGGTGCGGGTGTTCAACGTCGGTGCCGACGAGGATGTGGTCTCGGTCGCCCGCGTCGCGGAACAGGGCGAGGACGAGTGATGTCGGGCTGGCTGCCGCTGGCGATCGTCGGCATGGCGATGGCCGTGCTGATGATCGGTTTGTCCCGGCATCAGACCCGGCGCCACCGGACCTATCCCGAAAGTCACGCCGCCGAAGCCGCCAGGATGACCGCGGCACAAGACCTGACCCGGCGCGTGGTCGAGGCCCGGACCGCCGCGCTCGAACGCATCGCGGCCGCCCTTGAACAGCGCCTGTCTCTTATACACATCTG
>JACSRN010000169.1 GCA_014879735.1 Paracoccaceae bacterium | reverse complement strand
AGATGTGTATAAGAGACAGGTCGCATGAGGCGTCTCGCACCAGCCAATCGCACAGGGCCGGGAAGGAATAGCCGCGATGGGCCGCCTGTTCGGGCGCCAGCGAGGTCGGCGTCATCCCGGGCTGGGTGTTGGTTTCCAGCAGCACCAGCCCATCCACGCCCCGCGTGTCGTCCCAGCGGATATCGGTGCGGCTCAGCCCCCGGCAGCCCAGCGCCCGATGGGCGCGCAGCGCATAGTCCAGACAGGCCGCCGTCACCTCTTCCGGCATGTTCGCGGGCAGTTGGTGCCGGCTGCCCCCCGGCTTGTATTTCGCATCGTAATCGTACCAGCCATTGGTGAGGATGTCCGTCACCGCCAGCGCGGTTTCACCCATGACCGAGACCGAAAGCTCGCGTCCCGGGGCATAGGCCTCCACCATCACCCGCTGCGGCATGGTTTCGGCCATCCGCGGCGCGTTCGAGCCGGCATGAACGATATAGACGCCGACCGACGAGCCTTCGTTGAACGGCTTCACCACATAGGGCGGCGGCAGCACATGGCCGGACTCAACCGCTTCGCGCGGCGCGATCACGCTATCGACGACCGGCAGGCCTTCGGCCCGGTAAATCTCTTTGGTGCGGCTCTTGTCCATCGCCAGAGCCGAGGCCAGAACGCCGGAATGCGTATAGGGAATCCGCATCCATTCCAGCAGGCCCTGGACGCAGCCATCCTCGCCCCAGCGGCCGTGCAGCGCGTTGAAAACCACGTCCGGACCGATGTCGCGAAGGCGCATGGGCAGGTCGGCGGCTGCGTCGATCCCGACCACCTCCGTATATCCCGCCGCACGCAGCGCAAGGGCGCATTCGCGCCCCGAGACGAGGGACACCTCCCGTTCGGCCGAGGTGCCGCCCATCAATACCGCCACGCGGGGAAATCTGCCCGATCCGCCCGCCATATTCTGCCTCATGGGGCCGGTTTCAGCCCCTTTTCTTGTTGTTCTGCTGGGGCTTTTTCACGCCCCTTGGTCATCTGCGGGTGCTTCGCCGACCCGCATGATTTCCCATTCTAACGTGATCCCGCTGGATTGGAACACCTTTTTTCGGACATCTTCGCCCAGCCGCTCCAGATCGGCTGCCGTGGCCCCGCCGGTGTTGATCATGAAATTGGCGTGCAGCGGCGACATCTGCGCGCCGCCCACCCGGGCGCCGCGCATTCCCGCCCTGTCGATCAGCGTCCAAGCTTTCATCTCGTGGCTGTCATTCGCCCGGCCTGTCGAGGAAAAACCGGCCGGATTACGAAAGGTCGACCCCGCCGTACGTTCCTTTACCGGCTGGCTGGCATCGCGCTTGGCGATCTGTTCCGCCATCCGCGCCGCCAATGCCGCCGGATCGCCCGCGGGCGCGCGAAAGGTCGCCTCGACGATCACCGCACCGTCGGGGATCATCGATTGTCGGTAGCGCAGATCCAGCGCAGCGGCAGGCAGGGTCTCGGCCCGCCCCTGCCGGGTAACGATGCGGATTTCCTCCAGCACATCGGCGACATATTGCCCATAGCAGCCGGCGTTCATCCGCACGGCCCCGCCGATCGCACCCGGAATCGTGCGCAGAAAGGCAAGATCCACCCCCGCCTCGCCCGCGCGCCGCGCGACATGCGCGTCAAGCGCGGCCGCCCCGGCCACAACCCGGTTGCCCTCGACCACAATGCTGTTGAACCCGCGGCCCAGCCGGACCACCACGCCCCGAAGGCCACCGTCCCGCACGATGAGGTTCGACCCCACCCCCATCGGGAAGACGGCCACCGATGCCGGCAGCGTCGCAAGAAACTCTGCCAGATCGCCCTCGTCGGCCGGCTGGAACAGCCATTCCGCCGGCCCGCCGACCCGCAGCCAGGTCAGATCGGAAAGATTGCGCTCGGGTGTCAGGGTGCCGCGGGGGGTGGGAAGATCGGTCATGGCGGTGTTTTGCCCAAGGGGCGGGCAAGGCGCAAGAGCGGTCCGGCAGGCGGGGGAGAGGTCGGCGCCTATTCGGCCGGTTCGCCGCGGGGACGGGTCAGCGGCCAGCGCAGCGCGCTGGCGCCGACAAGCAGAAAGGCCAGTCCCCAGAGCGGGCCGGCAGCCTGGGTGATCCAGCCCAGCAGCGGGATTCCCGGCGCAATCAGTGCCAGGGCGGCGCGCCGGCGTGTCTCGGGCAGCCGGATGATGCCGATCAGATTCGCCACAACCAGCCAAAGCACGCCCAGGGCAAGCGGCCCGGTCATCGCCCCGGCCCCGCGCCGGCCGCCGGTTTCTTGTCGGAAATGTGCTTGGGTCTGCGGGGGATCCTGCCGCTCATGCCGCGGCGGCCGTCAGCTTTGCCGGCAGCGCATTGGCCCAGGCGGAAATCGTCCCCGCGCCAAGACAGACGAAGATATCGCCCGGCCGCGCCTGTTCGCGAAACAGCCGCGCCAGATCGGCCTCGTCGATCACCGCGCGGGCATGACGGTGGCCATGGGCGATCAGCCCGGCAACCAGATCGTCGCGGCTGGCGCCTGGGATCGGATCCTCGCCCGCGGCATAGACATCGGCAATGGCCGCGACATCCGCCTCGTTGAAACAGGTACAGAAATCCTCGAACAGGCTCGACAGCCGGGTGTAGCGATGCGGCTGATGGACGGCGATCACCCGTGCGCCCGGCTGGGCAGAGACGGCTTGGCGCGCGGCCTTCAGGACGGCAGAGATCTCGACCGGATGATGGCCGTAATCGTCGATGATCTGCACCCCGTTCACCTCGGCCACGCGGGTGAAACGGCGGTTCACCCCGGCAAAGCCGGCCAGCGCCTCGCGGATTTCGGCGCGTTTCATGCCCAGGTGGCGGGCCACCGCCACCGCCGCCAGGGCGTTGGAAACATTGTGGTTGCCTGGCATCGGCAGCGTGCACCCGGCAATGATCGAACCTTCGTCCTCGTTCTGCAGCAGGATGTCAAAGCAGCTCATGCCATTTTCGAACTTCAGGTTCACCGCACGCACATCGGCCTGCGCGTTGAAGCCGAAGGTCACGACACGACGGTCCGTGACCCGGCCAACCAGGGCCTGCACTTCGGGATGATCGGTGCAGCAGACCGCAAGACCGTAAAACGGGATGTTCGACACGAAATCGAGAAACCCCTTGCGCAGATTTTCGATCGTGCCCCAGTGCTCCATATGCTCGGGGTCGATGTTCGTCACGATGGCAATGGTTGCGGGCAGGCGGTTGAAGCTGCCGTCGGATTCGTCGGCCTCGACCACCATCCATTCGCCGGCACCCGCACGGGCGTTGGAACCATAGGCGTGGATCACCCCGCCGTTGATGACGGTGGGATCGAAGCCACCCTTGTCCAGCAGCGTAGCGACCATCGTCGTCGTCGTGGTCTTGCCATGGGTCCCGGCGATGGCGATGTTCGAGCGCAGGCGCATCAGTTCGGCCAGCATCTCGGCCCGGCGCACCACCGGCAGGTTCCGCCGCCGTGCCTCTTCCAGCTCGGGATTGCCCTTCCTGATCGCCGAGGAAATCACCACGACAGCGGCCTCGCCGATATTCTCGGCCTTCTGGCCTTCGTGGAAGGTCGCGCCCAGCTTCACCAGCCGATCGGTGATCTTCGAGGCCTTCGCATCCGATCCCTGCACCCGATAGCCCAGCGTCATCAGCACTTCGGCGATGCCCGACATGCCGATGCCGCCAATGCCGACAAAGTGGATCGGCCCCAGTTCGAGGGGCAGCTTGGTCGCGGCGGCGTTCATGGGCGTTCTCCTGCCAATGCTTCGACGAGGGCGGCCAGCCGTTCGGCCGCGTCGGGTCGGCCCAGCGTCAGCGCATTGGCGGCCATGCGCTCGGCTGCGGCGGGCTGCCCGAGGATCGCGCCGATGTGCTCTGCCAGCGTGGCGGGGTCAAGTCGCTTTTCGGGAATGACGACCGCGGCCCCCGCCTCGGCCAGGCCCCGCGCATTGGCGGTCTGGTGATCGCCCGTCGCCGCCGCATAGGGGATCAGGATCGCGGGACGGCCGATCACGCTGATATCGGCCACCGACGAGGCGCCCGAGCGGCTGATCACCAGCTGCGCCTCGGACAGGCGGCGGGGAATATCGGCGAAGAAGGCGGCGATCTCGACGCGGATACCGGCAGCCTCATAGGCCGCGGCGGCGCGGACGGCATCTTCGTCGCGCGCCTGATGCGCCACGCGCAGGTTGGCGCGCAGGCCCTCGGGCAGCAGCGCCATGGCGGCCGGCACCACGTCGGACAGGACGCGCGCGCCCTGGCTGCCGCCGATCACCACGACGGACATCGGATAATCGCCCGGCGGAATATAGGGCGCGCCGGCGCGGTCGCGCACCGCCTGGCGGACGGGATTGCCCGTCGGCTCTCTGGTCACGCCGGCGGGCAATGCGGTGGGCCAGGTACCGCAGGCGACGCGGTCGACACGCGACGCGAAGGCCTGGTTCACCCGGCCAAGAACGCCGTTCTGTTCATGGATCATCCGCGGCCGCCGCAGCACCCAGGCCGCCGACAGCGCCGGGATCGAGGGATAGCCGCCGAACCCCACCACCACGGCCGGCCGGTCGGTCAGCGCTTCACC
>JACSRN010000113.1 GCA_014879735.1 Paracoccaceae bacterium | reverse complement strand
ATGTATTGCACGCAATGCGAGGCCGAGGGCTTTCGCAAGATCACCTTCTATCCCGACCGCCCCGATGTCATGGCGCCCTTTCACGTCCGCATCGAATCCGACCTGCCGGTGCTGCTGTCGAACGGCAATCCGGTGGCGCAGGGCGATGGCTGGGCGGAATGGCACGATCCCTGGCCGAAGCCTGCCTATCTTTTCGCGCTGGTGGCGGGCGAGCTTGCCGCCTTCCGCGATGGCTTCACCACCCGGTCGGGCCGGCATGTCGACCTGGCGATCTGGGTCCGCCCCGGTGACGAGGCCCGCTGTGCCTATGCGATGGACAGCCTGAAGCGGTCGATGGCCTGGGACGAGAAGGTCTATGGCCGCGAATACGACCTCGATGTCTTCAACATCGTCGCGGTCGACGATTTCAACATGGGGGCGATGGAAAACAAGGGGTTGAACATCTTCAACTCGCGCCTTGTCCTTGCCAGCCCCGAAACCGCGACGGATGAGGACTATGTCCGGATCGAGGCGGTCATCGCCCATGAATATTTCCACAACTGGACGGGCAACCGCATCACCTGCCGCGACTGGTTCCAGCTTTGCCTGAAGGAGGGGCTGACGGTCTTTCGCGACCAGCAATTCTCGGGCGACATGCGCTCGGCCCCGGTGCGGCGCATCCAGGACGTGCTGGCGCTGCGTGGCCGGCAGTTCCGCGAGGATCAGGGGCCGCTTGCCCATCCGGTGCGGCCCGAGAGCTTTATCGAGATCAACAATTTCTATACCGCGACGGTCTATGAAAAGGGCGCCGAGGTGATCGGCATGCTCAGGCGCCTCGTCGGGGAGGAGGGCTATGCGCGGGCGCTGGATCTCTATTTCGAACGCCACGACGGGCAGGCGGCGACGATCGAGGACTGGCTGCGGGTGTTCGAGGATGTGACCGGCCGTGACCTGGCGCAGTTCAAGCGCTGGTATTCCGAGGCCGGCACCCCCCGCCTGCAGGTGGCCGAGGCCTGGGAGCCGGGGCCGCAGGGCGGCAGCTACACGCTGACGCTGACCCAGGTGAACCCGCCGACGCCCGGCCAGCCGCAGAAGGGCGCCAAGGTGATTCCGGTGGCGGTGGGCCTGCTGAACCCCAATGGCGACGAGGTGGTGCCGACGACGGTTCTGGAACTGGACCGGCCGACGCAGAGCTTCCGCTTCGAGGGGCTGGCGGCGCGGCCGGTGCCGTCGATCCTGCGCGGCTTCTCGGCCCCGGTGGTGCTGGAGCGGCAGGCCGATGCGGCCGAGCGCGCCTTCCTTCTGGCGCATGACACCGATCCCTTCAACCGCTGGGAGGCGGGCCGCGCGCTGGCCCGCGACATGCTGGTTGCCATGGCGACGGCGGCCGGCGATCCCTGGCCGGCCTGGGTCGGCGCGCTGGCGGGGCTGGCGCTGGACGCGGCGCAGGATCCGGCCTTCCGCGCGCTTTGCCTGCGACTTCCGGCCGAGGACGACATTGCCCAGGCGATCCATGCCGCCGGCGGCATACCCGATCCGCAGGCGATCCATGCCGCGCGGCAGGCGGCGTTGTCGGCGCTGGCGGGCCGGCTGGCGCCGCGGCTGCCGGCGCTGATCGCCGATCTGGCGGTGCCCGGCGCCTTCTCGGCCGGGGCCGAGGCCGCCGGCAGGCGGGCGCTGCAGGGCGCGGCGCTGGGGCTGCTGACCCGGGCCGATGGCGGCGCTGCGGCGCGTGACGCCTTTGCCGGTGCCGCGACCATGACCGACTCGGTGGCGGCGCTGTCGGCGCTGCTGGACATCGGGCAGGGCGCGGCGGAGCTGGACGCCTTCCGCGCCCGCTGGCAGGGCGACCGCAATGTGATGGACAAGTGGTTCTCGCTGCAGATCGCCTTTGCCGCGCCCGACCTTGCGGCCGGGGTGACGGAGGCGCTGACCCGCGACCCGGCCTTCGACTGGAAGAACCCCAACCGCTTTCGCGCCGCCATAGGTGCGCTGACGGCGAATCACGCCGGCTTCCACCATGCCTCGGGCGCGGGCTACCGGCTGGTGGCGGACTGGCTGATCCGGCTTGACCCGGTGAACCCGCAGACCGCGGCTCGGATGTCGACCGCCTATGAAACCTGGCCGCGCTATGACGCCGCCCGGCAGGCGCTGGTCCGGGCGGAACTGGACCGGATCCTGGCCATGCCGGGCCTGTCGCGTGATCTTGCGGAAATGGCCGGCCGGATGCGCGCCGCAGGCGCCTGAGGCAGGCGCCGGAACCGGGGGCCGGGCGGGGACCAACCCCCGCGCGGCCCTCTGCGCGCCCCGGGGGCGCATCCAGGCGCCCGCCCGCCGCCGCCATTCTCGGCGCCATTTCCGCCGCTGGCCCCGGTGGCCGGCTGCCGGTTGCCGGCCTCCGGAGCCTCCCGGCCCGGCCTAGCCCCGGCAGAACGGCTGCGCCGAGACCCAGCGGGCCATTTCCGCCCGCGCGCCGGCCTTGCGGAAGGGCATCCAGTCGCGCCCCATGCCACGGTTGCCCGGGCCGGTCACAAGGCCGTCGCGCGCCACTTGCGGCGCGAAGATCTCGACCGCGCAGGCAAGATTGTCGCCGCCGTCCTTCAGCGCACCGGCGGAAACCGCGTCGCAACCGGCATGGGAGGCGGTGCGCGGCGAAATCTGCATCAGCCCGATATAGCGCCCGCGCCCGCCCACCGCCGCCGGGTTCCAGCCGCTTTCATGGCGGGCGACCGCGCTCATCATCGCGACCCAGAACGCCCGCCGCTCTGGCAGCGTGGCCTTTTCATAGCCCGGGCACCAGGCGGCGATGTCGGCCGGCACCTGCGCGGCCAGAACGTCGTCGCGGTTGGCCACGGCCACCAGCGCCTCGGCCGTCCAGCCATCGGCGGCGGCATGGCTGTCCCAGCCCATGACGGGAACCAGTGTTTCCGGCGGGTGGGCACTGCGCCCGCCGGGCAACACGCAGCCCGAAACTGTAAACAATGCCGCAAGAAGGACCGCAATTCGGCCCGCGAACCTCCCACGGGCTACCATCATTCCGCCCCGATCGCCTGCGAAAACCGTCACGCTGTTCCCTCGTTTCTGGTGCTTGCATGGCCCATATCCTGACACCCCGGCTTCTGACTACCCGGCTTGGGGTCCGCGCGCGGGAAATTGCCAATCGCTTTGCCATGCCGGCGCGGCGCCTGGCCGAGAGCCGGGCCGGCGCTGCCACCGCCGACCGCGACTGGCTGCAGGTGCCGCTCCGGGCCGAGCCGCCTTCGGCCGCGGCGATGGCGGTGCTGACCGCCCGCCACCTGGCCGAGGCGCGCGCCGGCCGCTGGGTGCCGCTTCTGGCGGCCCTGGCCGATGCCGATGCCGCCCGCGCCATCGCCCCCGACGGCAGCCGGCTTTCGGCCGCGATCAGCGCCGCCGCCCGGGCCGATGTCACCGCTGCGCTGGCGGCGGGGGATCTGGCCGCCGCGACGCTGGCCGCCGGCCGGCTGGAGGAGGCGCATCACGCCTGTCCCGGCAGCGCCGCCGCCGCGCATCTGCTGGCCCGCGCCCGTCTCGATCTGGCCGCCGCCCATCGCGAGGCGACGCTGTCGGGCCCGGCAAGCGCCGGCCACCTTGCCGCCGCCCGGGCCGAGGCCGCCGAGGCCGCGCGCCTGGTCGATGTCTACGACCCGATCGAGCATGATTCCCCGCTGATGGCCGCCACGCGCTATGCGCTTGTCGGCGCGCTGGAAGAGGCCGAGGCGCTGTGGCAGGACTGGTACGAGGACTGGATCGACCTCGACCCCGGCGATCCGGCGCCGCATCTTGTCCATGCCTCGCATCTGCTGCCGAACTGGTTCGGCACGCTGTCGGGGTTTGATGCCGCCGCCCGTGCCGCCGCTGCCCGCACCGCCGACGTGACCGGGGCGGCGGCCTATGCGCTGCACTACCTGTCGGCGCAGGAGGCGCTGGGCCGGATGCCACCGGGGCTGGACACCGGGATGTATCTCAAGGGGCTTGACGACCATTGCCGCGATGCGCCGGGGCAGGAGGCGGCGAACCGCGTCGCCGCGACCCTGACCGAGTGGCTGCATGACCTCGGCCCCGACGATGGCCCCTTTGCCCGCCGCATCCGCGCCGCGCTGACGCGCCATCTGCAGACCCGGCTGACCGAATTCCACCTGCCCGCCTGGGCGGCTGGCGAACGCTGCATCCGCTGGGCGCTGCAGCAGTGCTTTGGCGACGGGATCGACGCCGGAGGGGTGGTGGCAGCCGGTCCCGGCGGGCTGATCGTCATCCCGGCCTGACCCCGGTCAGCGGGCGGTCGGTCGCAGGCGCGCGTTCGGCGGGCAGGCGGTTGACGGCCAGGCGGTTGACGGGCGCGCGGTTGACGGGTGCGGTGTCGACGGGCGCGCAGTGCAGCCGGCGTTTTCCGGCCGGGCGGGGGCGCCCCCTTGCCCTGTGCCGCGCCAGCCCCTAAACGCTGGAATGCACGCTGACCGGAGGCCCGCCATGCTTGACCTGACCTTCACGCCGCCCGCCCCGAAGGTGATTTCCGGGGCGAAGCACGATTGGGAACTGGTGATCGGCATGGAAATCCATGCCCAGGTCGCCTCGAACGCCAAGCTGTTTTCCGGCGCCTCCACCACCTTCGGCGCAGAGCCGAACACCAATGTCGCCTTTGTCGACTGCGCCATGCCGGGCATGCTGCCGGTCATCAACGAATTCTGCATCGAACAGGCGGTGCGGACCGGCCTTGGCCTGAAGGCGGGCATCAACCTGACCTCGGCCTTCGACCGCAAGAACTATTTCTACCCCGACCTGCCGCAGGGCTATCAGATCAGCCAGCTTTACCACCCCATCGTCGGCGAGGGCGAGGTGATCGTGGAGATGGCGCCCGGCATTGCCCGCCGCGTGCGGATCGAGCGCATCCACCTGGAACAGGACGCCGGCAAGTCGATCCATGACATCGACCCGAACCTTTCCTTTGTCGACTACAACCGCACCGGCGTGGCGCTGATGGAGATCGTCTCCCGCCCCGACCTGCGCGGGCCGGAAGAGGCGGCGGCCTATGTGGGCAAGCTGCGCCAGATCCTGCGCTATCTGGGCACCTGCGATGGCAACATGCAGAACGGCAACTTGCGCGCCGATGTGAACGTCTCGGTCTGCCGGCCCGGGCAGTATGAGAAGTATCAGGAAACACAGGATTTCAGCCATCTGGGCACCCGCTGCGAGATCAAGAACATGAACTCGATGCGCTTCATCCAGGCCGCCATCGACTATGAGGCACGGCGTCAGATCGCCATTCTGGAAGACGGTGGCAGGATCGACCAGGAAACCCGGCTCTACGACCCCGACAAGGGCGAGACCCGCAGCCTGCGGTCCAAGGAAGAGGCGCATGACTACCGCTACTTCCCCGATCCCGATCTGCTGCCGCTTGAGATTGAACAGGACTGGGTCGACCATATCGCCGCCACCCTGCCGGAACTGCCCGATGCCAAGAAATCCCGCTTCATGGGCGCCTTCGGCCTGTCCGATTATGACGCCAGCGTCCTGACCGCCGAGCTGGAATCGGCGGCCTATTTCGATGCCGTGGCGCAGGGCCGCGATGGCAAGCTGGCCGCCAACTGGGTGATCAACGAGCTGTTCGGCCGGCTGAAGAAGGAAGGCACCGAAATCGGCGAAAGCCCGGTCTCGGCGGCGCAGCTGGGCGGAATCGTCGATCTGATCACCGCGGGGACCATCTCGGGCAAGATCGCCAAGGATCTGTTCGAAATCCTCTGGGTCGAGGGCGGCGATCCGGCTGAAATCGTCGAATCGCGTGGCATGAAACAGGTCACGGACACCGCCGCCATCGAGGCCGCGGTCGACGGGATCATCGCCGCCAATCCCGCGCAGGTGGAAAAGGCCAGGGCCAATCCGAAACTGGCCGGCTGGTTCGTGGGCCAGGTGATGAAGGCCACCGGCGGCAAGGCCAACCCCGCCGCCGTGAATGACCTGGTGACACGGAAACTGGGCCTTTAGCGGCTGTAGCGGATGAAGGGCGTCACCTTCGCGATCCGGTCGTAGAGCTGGCGCGCGGTGGTGTTGAACTCCTGCGTCAGCCAGTAGACCGCCGGCGTGCCGTTGCGGTCGGCCGCGGCATAGACCGCCTCGATCAGTGCCCGCCCCGCGCCGGTGCCCCGGGCCTCGGGGGCGACATAAAGGTCCTGCAGATAGCAGACATCCTCGACCCGCCAGTTGTGCGGGTGAAAGATGTAATGCACCAGCCCGACCGGCCGGCCATCCTGTTGCGCCAGCAGCGCCTGCTGCGCGGGCCGGTCGGGGTCCAGGAGCCGGGCGAAGGTGGTGGCATAGACCTCTTCGGTGACGCCGGTTTCATAGAACTCCAGATAGGCGCGCCAGAGGCGGCGCCAGTCTGCCTCGTCGTCGGCGGTCAGCGGGCGGATGGTCAGGGTCATGCGGTGTCTCCGAAACGGGGGGTGGCGCCGGTGCAGGCCGCCGGCGGCGGGGGGCGGTCATCGGCTGGTCCATCGGCTGGCATCATCGTCCTTGCAGCCCTGCGCCGGTTCGCCGCATCATGGCGGGGTGCCGCGGCGAAGGGAAGATCCCCAGAAATTGGGGGGCGATTGCTCTTGCCCACAAGATGCGGACAAGGGGTGGCGCATCCGCCGCGCGATGCCGAATAAAACCTTACCTGTTTGGACTTGGCCGCGAATCTTCATATACTCCGCGCCGATTGCGCCACGGGACAGGGCAGGACAGGCATGCAGGCTTATGAATACAGGGTGGTTCCGGCCCCCCGCCGCGGCGAAAAGGCCCGCGGCGTCAAGACCACGGAAGAGCGTTTCGCACTGGCGCTGACCGGGCTGATGAATGCGCTTGGCGCCGAGGGCTGGGACTATCTCCGCGCCGATACGCTGCCCTGCGACGAACGCGCCGGGCTGACCGGCGGCACGAAGACCAGCTACCAGAACATGCTGGTCTTCCGCCGCCCGCTGGCGGCCCCGGCCGCGCTGGCCGCACCCGCCGCCGTCCCGGTGCAGGCCGCGACAGCGCCGGCAGCCTTGGCCCCGGTAGCCCCAGCCCCGGTGCCCGCGGCGGCTCCGGCCGCCGCCGCCCCGGCCTATCCGGTGCTGACGCTGGGCCAGGCCGAGGGCAGGGCGCCATCGCTCGGCCCGGTCAAGCCGGAACTCGCCGCCGAGTGATCAGCCGCCGCGCCGCGCCGCTGCCAGCGCCTGGGGCAGCACCTCGGCCACCACATCCAGCGCCGCGGTATCGCCCAGGCTGACGCGGATGTGCCGGTCCAGCGGCGCCACCCCGGGCATGCGGATGAAAAGCCCGCGCTCCAGGCATTCCGCCAGCACCCGGCGGGCGAAATCGCCATCGCGGCCGCAGTCGACGGCGACGAAATTGGTGGCCGAGGGCAGCGCCGCCAGGCCGTTTTCCGCAGCGATCTGCGCCATCCGCGCCCGGGCCGCCACGACGCGGGCCCGGACATCGGCCAGCCAGTCGCCATCGGCCAGCGCCGCCTGGGCGCCGGCCAGCGCGATCCGGCCCATGCCGAAATGGTCGCGCACCTTGTCGAAGGCCCGCGCCAGCCCGGGCTCGGCCAGCGCATAGCCGACGCGCGCGCCGGCCATGCCATGACCCTTGGAAAAGGTGCGGAACCGGATCACCTGCGGATGATCCGGCGCAATCCGCGGCAGCGCCTCGGGCGGGGCCAGGTCGGCATAGGCCTCGTCCAGCACCAGCAGCCTGTCCCCGGGCAGATCCGCCACCATCGCCTCGATCACCGTGCCGGGCTGGTGGCTGCCCATCGGATTGTCGGGATTGGCCAGATAGACCAGCCGCGCGCCCTCGGCCCGGGCGGCAGCCAGCAGCGCCGCAGGGTCTTCCTGCACCCCGCAATAGGGCACCCGGACCAGCCGCCCGCCATAGCCCTCGACATGATAGTTGAAGGTCGGATAGGCCCCCAGCGAGGTGACGACCGCCGTTCCCGGCGCGACGGTCAGCCGGCACAGCAGGCCAAGCAGCGTGTCGATCCCGGCGCCGACCACGACATGGCCCGGGCTGCAGCCATGATGCGCGGCCAGTGCCGCCTTCAGGTCATGCGCCTCGGGGTCGGCATACATCCAGACCTCGCCCGCCGCCCGTTCCATCGCCGCCACCGCCCGCGGCGAGGGGCCGAACAGCGATTCGTTGGCGCCGAGCCGGGCACGGAACGGCCGGCCGGACCGGCGCTCCAGCGCCTCGGGGCCGGTGAAGGGAACACTGGAGGGCAGGCCTGCGGCCAAGGGGGTCAGGAAACGGCTCATGATGGCGCAGCATGGCGCCGGTCGGCCGCCGCCGCAAGGCCCGCCCGCCACCTGCCGCCTGCCTCCCGCCGCCTGCCTCGCAGCGCCCGCCGCTGCCCGCCCGAACCCGGCGCCGCTTCCGCTTGATCCAAATACCCCCGCCGGAGGCCGCCGAGGCGGTTGGCGCCTGCGCCAGAGCCGAGACGAAACTCCCGCAGCCGCGACGCGGCTGCGCTGCCGGATCACCCCAGATCACCCAGGCGCGCCAGCGCCGCCTCGATCTTTGCCGCTTCCTCCAGCCGGGCCTCCAGATTGGCGCGGGCCTCCTCGACCACCTCCTCGGGGGCCGAGGCGCGGAAATTCGGATTGTCGAGCCGACCCCTCAGACCGCCGATTTCCTTGCCCAGCTTTTCCAGCCCCTTGGCCAGCCTCGCCTTTTCGCCGGCAATGTCGATCAGCCCGGCCAGCGGGATGGCGAAGGCCCCTCCCGGGGCCGCAACCGCGATCGAGCCCTTCGGCGCCGGCGCCTCCGAAAAGCCCTCGACCCGCGCCAGCCGGCGGATCAGTGCCTCGTTGCGGGCCCAGGCCGCGCGCGCCGCCGCATCCATCGTCACCGCGACCAGGTCGATCTTCAGCCCCACCGGCACATGCATCTGCGCCCGGGCCGAGCGGATCTCCTCGATCAGCCCGGTGACGAAGTCCATTTCCGCCGCGGCCCCGGCATCGGCCAGATCGCCAAAGCTCGGCCAGTCGGTCAGCACCAGCAGTTTTTCCCGCCGCCCGGTCGTGGCCCAGAGATCCTCGGTGATGAAGGGCATGAACGGATGCAGCAGGATCATCGACTGGTCCAGCACCCAGGCCATCACCGCCCGGGTCTCGGCCGCGGCCTCGCCGTCGAACAGCGGCTTGGCGAATTCCACATACCAGTCGCAGACCTTGCCCCAGACGAATCGGTACAGCGCATCCGCCGCCTGGTCGAAGCGGAAATCCTCCAGCGCGGCATTCACCTCGGCCAGCGTCTTCGCCGTCTCGCCCAGGATCCAGCGGTTCGCCGCGGCCGTTGCGGCGGGCGGTGCGGCCCGTGTCGCATGCCCCTCCCAGACGCCGTTCATCTCGGCAAAGCGGCAGGCGTTCCACAGCTTGGTGCCAAAGTTGCGGTAGCCCGCGATCCGCGCGGTATCAAGCTTCAGCACCCCGCCCATCGTCGCCATCGCCGCATTGGCAAAGCGCAGGGCATCGGCGCCGTATTCGTCGATGATCTCCAGCGGGTCGATGACATTGCCCAGCGACTTGGACATCTTCTTGCCCTTGGCGTCGCGGACCAGCCCATGCAGATAGACGGTGCGGAACGGCACCTCCTGCACCACGGCCAGTTGCATCATCATCATCCGGGCGACCCAGAAGAACAGGATGTCCTGCCCCGTCACCAGCACCGATGTCGGGAAATAGCGCTTCAGTTCCGGCGTCTGCTCCGGCCAGCCCAGCGTGCCGATCGGCCAGAGGCCCGAGGAAAACCAGGTGTCCAGCACATCGGGGTCGCGCCAGACCGGATAGGTCAGCTTTGTCGGATCCTGGTCGATCTCGTAGATCGCCAGCGCAGAGGCCAGCGCCTCGACCGCAGCGGCGCGGTCGGCCACCTCGATCACCCGGGCATGGTCCAGCGGATGCGGCAGGGCGGCAAGATCGTCGCGGAACCGCCCGGTCACGGTCGCGAAATCGGCGGCGCAATGCAGGTTCGCCTCGCGGTCCAGCAGTCCGCCGTCGCCCAGCACCTCCAGCATCTCCACCTCGTCCAGCGCCTCGTCGCCCTGGTCGTCGCTGAAATCGGGGGCGGAGAGGTCGAGCCCGTACCACACCGGAATCTGATGCCCCCACCAGAGCTGGCGCGAAACCGTCCAGGGCTCGATGTTTTCCAGCCAGTGATAATAGGTCTTCTCGCCCGAGGGCGGCAGGATCCTTGTCCGGCCATCGCGCACCGCATCCAGCGCCGGCCCGACGATCTTTGCCGTGTCGACGAACCACTGGTCGGTCAGCATCGGCTCGATCACCACCTTCGAGCGGTCGCCGAACGGCTGCATGATCGGTTTCGACTCGACGAAGGGCACCCGCTCCAGATGTTCGGCGCCGGTCTCCTTGTCGACCGATTTCCGCAACAGGGTGACGGACAGGCCCTCGGCCTCGATCTGCTCGACCACCCGGGCGCGCGCCTCGTAGCGGTCCAGCCCGCGCAGGTCGTCGGGGACGAGGTTGATCGCGTCGATCTCGGCCTCGGTCAGCGCCAGCGGCTGCTCGGCGATGCCGGCGGGCACATAGCCGCGGGCGACCAGCCAGGCGCGTGCCAGCGCCTGTGCCGTCTCTGCCGCCTCGGCATAGGGGGCGCCATCGTCGCGCATGCGCGCGCGGGTGTCCATCAGCCGGTAGCAGGGGATGTCGTTGCGCTGCGCCACGCCATAATCGTTGAAATCATGCGCGCCGGTGATCTTCACCGCACCCGAGCCGAAGGCGGGATCGGGATAATCGTCGGTGATGATCGGGATCAACCGGCGGTGTTCCCTGGGTCCTACCGGGATTTCACATAGTTTTCCGACAATTGCGGCGTAACGTTCATCAGATGGATGAACTGCCACCGCGCCGTCGCCCAGCATGGTTTCCGGCCGCGTGGTGGCGATGGCGATATAGTCGCGCTCTTCCTCGAAGGTGACGCGGCCCAGGGCATCCCTTTCGCGGTAGATATAGGTCTCGCCCCCGGCAAGCGGGTATTTGAAATGCCACATCTGGCCGGGCACCTCGATGTTCTCGACCTCCAGATCCGAGATCGCGGTCTCGAATTTCGGGTCCCAGTTCACCAGCCGCTTGCCGCGATAGATCAGGCCCTTGTGGTACATGTCGACGAAGACCCGGATCACCGCGTCATGGAAATTGCCCGCCTCGCCCGCCGGGGCATTGGGCGCGCCCGACATGGTAAAGGCCTCGCGGTCCCAGTCGCAGCTGGCGCCAAGGCGCTGCAGCTGGCCGATGATCGTGCCGCGCGACCGGCGCTTCTGTTCCCAGACCCGGGCCACGAAGGCCTCGCGCCCCATTTCGCTGCGCGACGGCTCGCCGGTCTGCGCCATCTCGCGCTCCGTCACCATCTGCGTCGCGATTCCAGCATGATCGGTGCCGGGCTGCCACAGCGTGTCGTCGCCGCGCATGCGGTGCCAGCGGACCAGGATGTCCTGCAGCGTGTTGTTGAAGGCATGGCCCATGTGCAGGCTGCCGGTCACGTTCGGCGGCGGGATCATGATCGAGAAGGCGGGGTGGCCGGGCTTGGCATTGGCGCCGGCACGGAAGGCCTTGCTGTCGAGCCAGAGCTTCGAGATGCGGGCCTCGGCTTCCGCGGCGTTGAAGGTCTTTTCCATCGGCATCCGGCATCCCCTGTGGCTGGTTGCAGGGATGTAGCCGTTGCGGCCGCGATGGGCAAGTTTGCCCATCCCCTTGCCCCTTTTGCGCCCATCCCTGCGCGGTGGTCAGAGCGGGCCGACCACCGCGAATTTTGCCCCGCGCGGATCCTGCGCCATGACGACATGGACGCCGCCGGGCACCTCGGCCGGGTCTTGCAGCACCGTGCCGCCTGCCGCCGCGATGCCGTCGCGGGCCGCCACCACCGAAGGCACGACGAAATAGGGCAGCCAGTGCGACGGCGCGCCGGGCGGCGCCATCAGCCGCAGCATGCCGCCGATATTCTGCCCGGCATGGGCGAAAAGCTGGTAGCTGCCCATCTCCGCGCCCATCGGTATGGCCTCCGTCGCCTGCCAGCCCAGAAGCGCGCGGTAGAAGGCCAGTGCCGCCTCGGGTGCGGTGGAATGCAGTTCGTGCCAGTTGCCGTGGCCGTTCTGCGAACGGTCAAAGGCGCTGCCGGTGCCGCCGGACAGCGGCTGCAGCAGGCCGAAGGCCGCGCCCTGCGGATCGGTCACGATGGTGAAGCGGCCGGTGCCGGGAATATCCTCGGGCGGGCGATGGACGCCGCCGCCCAGATCCACCACCCGGGCCGCCGCCGCGTCGCAGTCGTCCACCGCGAAATAGACCATCCAGAATTCCGGCATCGGCGCATCGGGCTGCATCAGCCCCGCCACCATATCCGCGCCCGACAGCGCCAGGATATAGGTGAAATCCGGCATTCCGGCATCCTGAAACTCCCAACCCAGAAGGGGACCGTAGAAGGCCTGCGAGGCGGCGGGATCGGCCGTGGCAAGCTCGTACCAGCAGGGCGCGCCTTGGTCGCTCATGTCCGGTCGCCCTCCATCAGCAGCGGGGTGAAGCCGCCAAAGATCATCCGCTTGCCGTCGAAGGGCATCTCCATCTCGTCGCCGGCCGCCATGATTTCGGCGAAGGCCGCGTCGCGGGTTTCCTTGTCGGGCCAGATCATCCAGGCAAAGACCACCGTCTCATCCTCGCGCGCGTCGACGGCGCGCAGGAAATCGGTCTGCTTGCCGGGGGGCACGTCGTCGCCCCAGCCGACGACCAGGCTTTTCGCGCCGTGCTTGTGGAACAGCGGCCACCATTTCAACTCATGCGCGCGGTAGATGTCGCGGTTGGCAGTGGGCACGGGAATCACGAATCCATCGATATAGGGCATCGTCGCCTCCTTGCAGTCTTGCCTCCGGAGGCTGGGCGGAATAGTTATAAAAAGCAACCAAAACTTCGGTGCCATGACATATCCCGGCCGACGCAGCTATGACGAAGGGTGCATCGCCGCCCACGCCCTGGACCTGGTCGGCGACCGCTGGGCGCTGCTGGTTGTGCGCGAACTGATGCTGGGGCCGCGGCGGTTCTCTGACCTGCGCGCCGGGCTGCCCGGGGTCAGCGCCAATGTGCTGGCCCGCCGGCTGGAAGAGATGGAGGCCGCGGGCATCGTCATTCCCGCGGCGCGCGGCTACGCCCTGACGCCGGCGGGAGAGGGGCTCTGGCCGGTGATCCGGGCGCTGGCCGCCTGGGGTGCCCGGCAGCCGGGGCACGATCCCGCCCGCTTCATCAGCCCCACCGCGCTGATGCTGTCGATGCGCGTCACCTGCGCCCGCGCCCGCGCCGGGACCCATCTGGTCGAGATGCGGGCGGGCGAGGAGATCTTCACGATTGCCACCGCCCCCGGCAGCTATGGCGTCACGCGGGGCCCCGGGCGCACCGCGCCGGCCGGGCTGGTCTTCGCCGGCGGCACCAATGCGCTGGCCGCGGCCGTCTATGGCGCGCAGCCGCTGGCAGAGGTGGCGGCGGCCGGCATGATTGCCTTCCGCGGCGATGCGGCCGAGGGGCAGGGGTTCCTTGACCTGTTCGCGCTGCCCCCGCCGCAGCCCGCCGGCAGCACCTGACGGCAAAGGAAAAGGGCGGCCAGATGGCCGCCCTTTCCGCAAATGTCGCCGCGATCAGACCGAATAGTACAGCGCGTATTCGATCGGGTGGGGCGTATGCTCGTAGGCATAGACCTCTTCCCATTTCAGCGCCATGTAGGATTCCAGCTGCTCGCGCGAGAAGACGTCGCCGGCAAGGAGGAAGTCCATGTCCTTTTCCAGCTCCTCCAGCGCCTCGCGCAGCGATCCGCAGACGGTGGGGATGGCGGCCAGTTCCTCGGGGGGCAGATCGTAGAGATCCTTGTCCGAGGCCGGACCGGGGTCGATCTTGTTGCGGATGCCGTCGATGCCGGCCATCAGCAGCGCCGCAAAGGCCAGATAGGGGTTGGCCGCGGGATCGGGGAAGCGGGCTTCCACACGCTTGGCCTTCGGGCTTTCGGTCCACGGAATGCGCACGCAGCCCGAGCGGTTGCGGGCCGAATAGGCGCGCAGCACCGGCGCCTCGAAGCCGGGGATCAGCCGCTTGTAGCTGTTGGTCGCGGGGTTGGTCAGCGCGTTCAGCGCCTTGGCATGCTTCAGGATGCCGCCGATGAACCACAGCGCCTCTTGGCTGAGATCGGCGTATTTGTCGCCTGCGAACAAGGGCTTGCCACCCTTCCAGATCGACATGTTGACATGCATCCCCGACCCGTTGTCACCCTTCATCGGCTTGGGCATGAAGGTGACGGTCTTGCCATAGGCATGCGCCACGTTGTGGATGACGTATTTGTATTTCTGGATGTTGTCGGCCTGTTCGACCAGCCCGCCGAAGATCATCCCCAGCTCGTGCTGGGCGGTCGCCACCTCATGGTGGTGCTTGTCGACCTTGATGCCCATGCGCTTCATCGTCGACAGCATCTCGCTGCGCAGATCCTGCGCGGTATCGATCGGGTTCACCGGGAAATACCCGCCCTTGTGCGGGGCGCGGTGGGCAAGGTTGCCGCCTTCGAAGGCCGCGTCGGTGTTCCAGGCGGCATCTTCCGAATCGATCTGGAACGACACTTTCTGCGGCGTCACCGAATAGCGCACATCGTCGAAGATGAAGAATTCGGCTTCCGGCCCGAAATAGGCGGTATCGCCCACGCCCGAGGATTTCAGATAGGCCTCGGCCTTGTGCGCGATCTGGCGCGGGCAGCGGTCATAGGCCTCGCCGGTGTCGGGCTCGACCACGTCGCAATGCACGCAGAGCGTCTTTTCCGCATAGAACGGGTCGATATAGATCGAGGTCGCATCCGGGATCAGCTTCATGTCGGACTGGTCGATCGACTTCCAGCCGGCGATGGAGGAGCCGTCGAACATGAAGCCTTCCTCGAAGAAGTCCTCGTCGGCAAGATCGGCCACCAGCGTCACATGCTGGAGCTTGCCCTTCGGGTCGGTGAAGCGGACGTCGACATATTCGACTTCCTCGTCCTTGATCAGTTTGAGAGCTTTGGCAACCGCGCTCATCTGACAGCCTTTCGCTTGGGGTTCATGGGGATAATCGGGCCCGGCGCGCGGGCCTCCGCCGGCCGCCGACGGGCGGCCCGCATTCGGTGCAGGGCGGGTTCAGACCGCGTCGTCGCCGGATTCGCCGGTGCGGATGCGGATCGCCTGTTCGACGGTGGAGACGAAGATCTTGCCGTCGCCGATCTTTTCGGTGCGGGCCGCGCCGATGATCGCCTCGATGGCGGTATCGACCATGTCGTCGGCCAGCACGACCTCGATCTTCACCTTCGGCAGGAAGTCGACGACATATTCCGCGCCGCGGTACAGTTCGGTATGGCCCTTCTGGCGGCCGAAGCCCTTCACTTCCGTCACCGACAGGCCCTGGACGCCCGCTTCCTGCAGGGCTTCCTTCACCTCGTCGAGCTTGAAGGGCTTGATGATCGCCTCGATCTTCTTCATGGGCCGCCTCCCGGGTCTTTCGCTCCGGAACCTCTGACCACTTCCCTGCGGCCGGGACAATGTGACAGGGTTTTCCCGGGCGGTTTCGCGCCGGGATTCTGGCGATACTGCACAGAATTTGTGCAATGCGCCGCGAAAATGGGCGGTATGTGAAAAACGATGGCAAGGCAATGACCGAACTCCTGACGGCGGCGCAGATGCGGGCGCTTGAGCAAGCGGCGATTGCCAGCGGTGCGGTGACGGGGCTGGAGCTGATGGAGCGTGCCGGGCTGGGCGTGGTCGAGGCGATGTTCGAGGAATGGCCAGAGCTCCGGGCAGGGACGTTCCGCGCGCTGGTCCTCTGCGGCCCCGGCAACAATGGCGGCGACGGCTTTGTCGTGGCGCGGCAGTTGCGGCAGCGCGACTGGGACGTCGAGGTTCTGTCCTGGACGGGGGGTGGCCAGCCCTCTGCCGATTCCGACGCCATGCTGTCGCGCTGGCTCGACCTTGGTTTTCCGGGTGCGCCGGGCCGGATCGGCGACATTGCCACCGCGCTTGCAGTGCAGCCGGATGTGGTCATCGACGCAGTTCTCGGCACCGGGGCGCGGCCCGGCCTGCCGCCCGAGGTGGCAGAGGCTTTCTCCGCAATGCGGGACTGGGCCTGGGCCTCTGCCGCCAGCCGAGGAACAACGCGGCTCGTCGCCGTGGACCTGCCCTCGGGTCTTGGCGCGGATACCGGGGCAGGGATCGATGCCTTTCAGGCCGACCTGACCGTGACGTTTCATCGCGCGAAGCTGGGACACCACCTGGCCGACGGCCCCCGGCGCAGCGGCAGGCTGCGGGTGGTGCCGATCGGGCTTGATCGAGCGGTGCCGCGGGTGCCGCCAGGCGTATCCCTGGTGGACCGGCAGGCGGTTCATCCCGACAAGCGCCGCGGGCACAAATACTCTCACGGCCACGCCCTGATCCTCTCCGGTCCCTCCGGTCGCGGCGGCGCGGCGCGGCTGGCGGCGCGGGGGGCCCTGCGGATTGGGGCCGGGCTGGTGACGGTGGGCTGCCCGCCCGACGCGCTGGCAGAGAATGCCGCGCGGCTGGATGCGGTGATGCTGCACGAGATCGACGATGGTGCGCGGCTTGGCGAAGCCCTGTCCGACCGCCGGATCAAGGCGCTTTGCATGGGGCCGGGCCTTGGGTTGGGCAAGCGCGAAGCCGAACTGGTGGCAAAGGGGCTGTCCAGACACCTTCCGACGGATGGATCCGTGCCGTTGCGCGCGCCCGGCCTCGATGATGCGGATCTGGAATTGTGGTTTCGCCGATATGGGCACCGTCCGGCGGTGGTGCTGGATGCCGATGCGCTGACGTTGCTGTCGCGCGACCCGGCGCTGTTTGGCGCCCTGCACGACAAATGTGTTCTGACCCCGCATGGCGGCGAGTTTACCCGGCTGTTTCCCGACATAGCGGCGAGGCTGGCGGAACCGGCGACGAAAGGCCCGGCCTTCTCGAAGGTCGATGCCACGCGCGAGGCGGCACGGCGGGCGGGTTGCACGGTGCTGTTCAAAGGCCCTGACACAGTGATTGCAGAACCGTCCGGCCGCGCCGCCATCAACTCGGCGGCTTACGACCGCGCGGCGCCATGGCTGGCCACCGCCGGGTCAGGCGATGTGCTCGCAGGCTTTATCACCGGACTGATGGCGCGGGGCTTCAACCCCTTTGACGCCGCCTGTATCGCGGCCTGGCTGCATGTGGAATGCGCGCGAAGCTTCGGCCCCGGCCTGATCGCCGAGGATCTGCCCGAGAACCTGCCGAAGGTCTTCCGTGCGCTGGGGATGTGAGGCCGGGGCCGGCGCGCCGTGGCGTTGCGGCCTTAGCCGTCCGACCCGGCAACGGGGCTGAGCAGTTCCACCCCCGCGGCATAGACCACCTGTTCCTCTGCGAAATGCAACCGGAAGACGCGCACCTCGGCCACCTGCTCGGCGCGGATGAAATCCTGGCCAGCCAGGGTTTCCGCGGCGACCATGCAACCCGGCGCGGCGGGGGTGCGCCCGGTCGCCTCGGGCAGGGCCAGCGGCTGGGCGGGCGACAGGAACAGTTCGCAATCCGGTCGGCCGTGGTTCAGTGCCGCCGGGGCGATCCGTATCATCTGGGCGGCGTAAAGGACATCCACCTCGACCGTCAGAATCTCGGTGGCGCCGGTTCGCGTCACCACCCGGTCGCCGGGGGCAAGGTATTGCACCGGAAGTTCGCCATCCAGCGTGAGGACCGGCGTTCCGGCCACCAGGCTGCCGATGGGTACCCTGGCGGGCACTGTCCGGTCGGGGGTCCGCATTGCGGCGGGGGGCGTCTCTGCATAGGCCATCTGGGTCACTCCGTCCTGCCGTTTTGCCTGCATCGGGGGCAGTGTGGCGTGCAACTGTGGCGGCATTGCGGCCATGTCGGGCCGGGGTCGGCGGTTTGCGCGCCGGACGGGCAGAAATTCCGCGGAACGGGTGCCAACTTTTCCTCTCGCATCCGCCCGGCGGCTTTGTTAGAAGGCGCGCGATTGCCGGGGCCTTCGGGGGGCCGGTTCCTTGGTTGTGCGCCTGGGAACCGTGGCCCCCGTCCACAGTCCTGGACGTACGAGATGCGGGTGTGGCGGAACTGGCAGACGCACCGGATTTAGGTTCCGGCGCCGCAAGGCGTGGGGGTTCAAGTCCCTTCACCCGCACCAGTTGAGGATTGGGAAGGACGACAGATGCAGGTCAGCGAGACCCTGAAAGACGGCCTGAAGCGCGGCTACACGATCACCGTGACGGCGGCCGAGCTTGAGGCAGAGGTCCAGAAGAAACTGCTCGAGGCGCAGCCCGAGATCGAGGTCAAGGGCTTCCGCAAGGGCAAGGTGCCGCTCGCGATCCTGAAAAAGCAGTTCGGCCCCCGCCTGTTGGGCGATGCCATGCAAAGCTCGATCGACGATGCGATGAAGGGCCATTTCGAAGCGACCGGCGACCGCCCGGCGCTGCAGCCCGAGGTCAAGATGGTTGGCGGCGAGGCGTGGAAGGAAGGCCAGGATGTCGTGGTCGAGATGACCTACGAAGCCCTGCCCGAGATCCCCGAGTTCGACGCCTCGAAACTGGCGCTGGAAAAGCTGGTGGTGAAGGCCGAGGATGCCGCCATCGACGAGGCGCTGGAAAACTTGGCCAAGAACGCGCAGAATTTCGAGGACCGTCGCAAGGGTTCCAAGGCCAAGGACGGCGATCAGGTGACGATCGACTTCAAGGGCTCGGTCGATGGCGAGCTGTTCGAGGGCGGCTCGGCCGAGGATTATCCGCTGGTGCTGGGTTCGGGCTCGTTCATCCCGGGCTTTGAAGAGCAGCTGGTCGGCGCCAAGGTTGGCGAAGAGGTCGAGGTCAAGGTCAAGTTCCCCGAGGAATATGGCGCCAAGAACCTTGCCGGCAAGGATGCGGTCTTTGCCTGCACGGTGAAGGCGGTGAAGGAGCCGAAGCCTGCCAGCATCGACGACGAACTGGCAAAGAAGTTCGGCGCCGAGGATCTGGCCGCGCTGAAGGGCCAGGTGGCCGAGCGGCTGGAAGCGGAATACCAGGGCGCGGCCCGCGCCGTGCTCAAGCGTGGCCTGCTCGACCAGCTTGACGAGATGGTGAAGTTCGAACTGCCCTCGAAACTGGTCGAGGCCGAGGCGGCGCAGATCGCCCATCAGCTTTGGCACGAGGATCATCCCGACGACCATGGCCATCACCACGGCCAGATCGACCCCACCGACGAGCACAAGAAGCTGGCCGAGCGCCGGGTGCGGCTGGGGCTGCTTCTTGCCGAGGTCGGCCGCAAGGCCGAGGTGACGGTTTCCGATGCCGAGATGACCCAGGCCGTGATCGCCGCCGCCCGGCAATATCCGGGCCAGGAGCGCGCCTATTTCGAATTCGTGCAGAAGAACCCGCAGATGCAGCAGCAACTGCGCGCGCCGATCTTCGAAGACAAGGTGGTCGACCACATCGTCGCCCAGGCGAATGTCACCGAAAAGGACGTGAACAAGGACGATCTGCAAAAGGCCGTCGAGGCGCTGGACGAGATCTGACCTGATCGGCCCCGGGGGCGCGCATGCGCAACCCCGGATCCCGGCACCGCCCGGCAGGGTGGCGGCCGGGCAGGGGTGGCGGGCGCAAGGCGCGCCCGACCGGGCAAGCCGCATAGACCAAAGGGCCGCGCCGCAGGGCGCGGCCCTTTTGCCTGCGGCGGGTCAGGCCAGCAGGTCGTATTCCACCCCGGCCACGCGCAGGGTGATCTGTTCCTGCTCCGCGCCATCGACCAGCACCCAGAGGATCTGGCCGGTGGGGCGGTAGACGACGAAGGCCTCGTCCACCCCGGCATCGCCCGAGGCGCGGCCGGCCGCGCCGAAGGCCACATGGAAATCCGCGCCGGTGGCCGAGGTGATGCCGAAGGTCAGCCGGTCGTTCTCGGCCGCGGAGTAATCCATCACCCAGTCGGCGCCATGCCCGGCCACGCCGAGGTGAAAGAAGAAATCGGCCGCCATGCCACCGGACAGGCTGTCGTAACCCCAGCCGCCGTTCAGCGTATCGGCCCCCTCGCCACCCTGCAGCGTATCGGCGCCCTGGCCGCCGCTCAGGATGTTGCGGCCGGAATCGTCGCCGACCAGATCATTGCCATGGTCGCCCGACAGCGTGTCGTTGCCCCAGGTGCCGGAGATCACGTCATCGCCGGCCCCCCCCGAGATCAGGTCGTTTGCGCCGCCGCCTATGACGGTATCCTGGCCCGCGCCGAGGGTGATCACACTGTCCAATTCGGGGCCGATGATGACGAACCGCTCGATGCCGGTGGCGGTCAGAATCCCCTCGATGTGGACATTGCCGGCCGGATCCACGGCAAAGCGGTTGCTGTCGCCGAAGGACATGTCGAATGTCAGCTGGTCGTTGCCGCTGCCGCCGTCGACGGTATCTGCAACCCCGCCAAAACCGATCGACACGTTGAAATGGTCGTCGCCGCCACCGCCGACCAGCAGGCTGCCGCCCTCCACGGTGGAGATCGAGTCACTCCCGTCGCCGCCATGGACCACACTGCCGGCCCCGACCGAGACGTTGAGAATTTCGAAACCATCGAAGCTGACGGGTTGAAGCCCTTCGATGCTCGCCGTGCCCTCTGCCAGCGAGACCTGGGTGCGACCGCCAAGCCAAAGCAACGACAAGGTGTCGGTTCCGTCCTGGCCATGAACGGCGACATGCCCGGCGGAGCTGAAGATCTGCACGAAATCATCGCCGGCCCCGGCCTCGATCAGCCCGGTCGGAGCCTCGGACCAGGGCGAGTAGTCGATGTAATCGGAGCCGGCCCCGCCATAGACCGAACTGTTGTCGGACAGGACGAGAAATTCGTCATCGCCATCGCCGCCGTAAAGCATATCCGCGCCGGCGTTGCTTTCGACCGTGTCATCGCCGGCCCCGGCCTCGATCACGTCGTTTCCGCCCGTGTCGGTGATGAGGTCGGCGGCGCCAGTTCCTGTAATCGGCATTCTTTACCTTCCACTCTGCTCGACGGCACCTTTCGCGCCGCTTCCATGTTATCAGGAGGTTGCGGGCGATTTGGGCGGGAACAAGGCGGAATTCCGCCGGCGATCCGATACTGCAGCCGGATCGCATGGGCTGTTGCCCGCTGGCAACGACGGCTGTGCCGAGATGCCGAAAGCCGCCGCCCTTGCTGGGCGGCGGCGGGGTCGGGGGACCGGCCGGCGGGGTGTCGGGCTGTCGCGCCGCCGGATGATCCGGCGGTCAGGCCAGGAGGTCGATGATCTCGTCGCCGATGCGCAGCCAGATATGCTCGTTGGTGGCGCCGTCCACCAGCACCCAGAGAATTTGCGTGGTGGCGCGGTTGACGACAAAGGCCTCGTTCACCCCCGCCACGCCGGAATTCAATGGGTTGGGGTTGGCGCTGGCCGCGAAGACCACATCGAAATCGGCGAAATCCGCCGTCCGATCGCCATAGAGCAGCCGGTCGCCCTGGGCGGAATTGTAGTCCTGTACCCAGTCGGTGCCATGGCCGCTGTGGCCGAGGTGGTAGAAGCTGTCGTTGCCCGCCCCGCCCCAGAGC
>JACSRN010000143.1 GCA_014879735.1 Paracoccaceae bacterium | reverse complement strand
GGACCGTCGAGGAACTGCAGGGCGTGGCCGATTTCTGCCGCCGTCACGACCTGATCCTCGTCTCGGACGAAATCCATCACGATCTGGTCTTCCCTGGCCACCGTCATACGGTGATGACCAGGATCGACGGCATCGCCGACCGGCTGGTGATGATGACGGCGGCGACCAAGACCTTCAACATTGCCGGCTGCCACACCGGCAATGTGATCATTGCCGACGAGGCGCTGCGCGCGCGCTTTGCCGCGCGGATGACGGGCCTTGGCATTTCGCCAAACAGCTTTGGCCTGCATATGGTGACGGCGGCCTATTCGCCGGGCGGCGCGGCCTGGGTCGACGGGCTGATGACCTATCTCGACGGCAACCGGAAACTGTTCGATGCCGGCGTCGATGGCATTCCCGGCCTGCGCTCGATGCCGCTCGAGGCGACCTATCTGGCCTGGGTCGACTATTCCGCCACCGGGCTGAGCAAGGCAGAGATGCTTGAGCGGGTCGAGAAGCAGGCGATGATCGCGACAAACCATGGCGAAACCTTCGGGGCAGGGGGCGAGGGCTTTCTGCGCTTCAACCTTGCGGCGCCGCGGGTTCAGGTGGCCGAGGCGCTGGATCGCCTGCAAAAGGCGTTTGCCGACCTGCAATGAGGCCGCTGGCCCGGGTCTTCGCCGGCCTGACGCTGGTCCTGCTGATCGCGGCGGGGCTGGCGTTGTGGTATCGTCCTGCGCTGGCCCCACCCTTGCCCGAGGCGCCGCTGACTGCGCCGGTCGACCTGATCCTGATCGAGAAATCCGCCCGCCGGCTGAGCCTGATCCGCGACGGCAAGACCTTGCGCAGCTATTCGGTCGCCCTCGGGTTCGATCCACAGGGCGACAAGGAGCGGCAGGGTGACGGGCGCACCCCCGAGGGGCATTTCGTCATCGACCGGCGGAACGGAACCTCGGCCTATCGGCTGTCGCTCGGCCTCGACTATCCGCAGAAGGACGATATCGCCCGCGGCCGGGCCGGCGGCTACGATCCCGGCGGCGACATCATGATCCACGGCCAGCCGAATGCGCTGCCGGAGGACGTCGTGCTGCAAAGCGACTGGACGGCGGGCTGCATCGCCGTCTCGAACGCGGAAATCGAGGAGATCTGGTCGGTTGCGCCGACCGGGACGCCGGTGGAAATCCGGCCGTGACGGCCAGGTCGCCAATGCGCCGCCCCGACACAGGCCAGCCGTGACGGCCATGAGGCAGCGCAAGGCTGGCCGCGTGAGACCGGCAGCGTGAAACTGGCAGCCGTGAGACTGGCAACACAACAACGGCCCCGCACGCCCGGCCCGGAGGCCGGGCGGCACGAATGCCGCGAGGGCGCACTGATCACAACGATACGACCCCGTTCAGGCCGGGGGAAGATAACCCGCGGGCAAATCACTCTCCCGCCAATAGTCCAGCGCAGCCCCTTCGGCCACCGCGGTTGCGCGTTTGAACTCGCACACCAGTTCGTCGCCATCGAGGGCCGAGGCGACGATCAGGCACTGAAACACATGGCGCGGGCCATCGTAGATATCGACCAGCCCCCGCAGGCGCCGGGGTGCCAGACCGGCATCCAGCGCCAGACCACCCGGCCAGAACCGAAGGACCGGGAAAACCGCATCGCCCAACTGTACATGCAGCCTGGATCCCCGACGCAAAGCCCGGCGCCGCGCCGTGGCGAGACCCTCACGAATATCCTGCGGCAAGAATTCCAGCATGGTCCTTTCCTCCCTGGTCCAAGTCTGCGGCAGAATGGGTTAAAATCAAGACGCTGCCGGTATGGCGTGGTTTCGTCCCGGCAATGTGACATCGCTGTTGCAGGTTTACCGCAGATAATTCGCCCATAGGGAGAATCGACTTGCCGCCACCGCGGCGGGCGGCCTTTCCTGCGGCGCCCGAGACTGCGATTCGCCATGATCCTGCCCCTTGCCCTGATCCTTGATGCACTGTTCGGCGAGCCCGACTGGCTCTGGCGGCGGCTGCCGCATCCCGCCGTGCTGATGGGCCGGCTGATCGCCCGGGCCGAGCTTTGGCTGAACCGTGGCCAGGCCCGGCGCGCCAAGGGCGTGGCGCTGGAACTGGTGCTGGTCATCGGCGCCGCGCTGGCGGGCGTGCTGATCCACGCCCTGCCCGATCACGGGATCATCGAGACAGTGCTGGTCGCCGTGCTTCTGGCCCAGCGGTCGCTGGTCGACCATGTTCGTGCCGTCGCCCGCGGCCTGCGCCGCGGGCTGGAGGAGGGCAAGCGCGCCGTGGCGATGATCGTCGGCCGTGACACCGCACCGATGCGGGAACCCGATGTCGCCCGTGCCGCCATCGAAAGCGCGGCCGAGAACCTGTCGGATGGGGTGATCGCGCCGGCATTCTGGTATCTTGTCGCAGGGTTGCCGGGGATTCTTGTCTACAAGATCGCCAATACCGCCGACAGCATGATCGGCCACATGACGCCGCGGCATCAGGAATTCGGCTGGGCCGCCGCGCGGTTCGACGATCTTCTGAATCTGGTCCCGGCACGGCTGACGGCGCTTCTTCTTGCGCTGACCCATGGCTGGCTTGATCCGCGCCCGGTGCTGCGCGATGCGCCGAAACACCGCAGCCCGAATGCCGGATGGCCGGAATCGGTGCTGGCCCCGGTGCTGAACGTGGCCCTGGCAGGACCGCGCAGCTACAACGGGCGGATGACCGATTATCCCTGGGTCTGGCCCGAGGGCCGGCGCGATCCCGGCCCCGACGATATCGACGCCGCCGCCGATGCGCTGTGGCGGGCCTGGGCGGCGATGCTGGCGATTGCCGTGGTGGCCGCGCTGCTCTAGCCTCGACGACCGAAGGCAGAGCGGGTGGCGCATGGCGGACTGGGCAATCGTGGCGACGGTGAAGGCCCCGGAAGAGCAGGTCCTGGCCTTCGTTGCCCACCACCTGGCCTTGGGCTGCGCCCAGATCGCGCTGTTTTTCGACGATCCCGACGACCCGGTGGCCGAGGTCGCCAGCCGGCTGCCCCGTGTGGAGGTCACGCGCTGCGATGCGGCGCATTGGGCCCGGCTGGGCGCCCGTCCCGAGCGGCATCAGAACCGGCAGGCGCGAAATGCATTGCGCAGCTACCGGCGGTGCCGCCAGCCCTGGATGGCCCATATCGACGTCGATGAATTCCTCTGGCCCGAAGTGGCGCCGAGCGAGCTTCTCGACACGATACATCGCCACCAGCTTCTGGTCCGGGCCGAGCCTTTCGAGGCGTTGCACGATCCCGACCTGCCCGACGACATCTTCACCGCCCGCCAGTTCCGCGGGCCGATGAAGGCGCCCCATGCCGCGTTGCGCTGCGAAATTCTCGGCCCGCTGGCCACGGTGCTGACCGAGGGCGTGCTGTCGCACAGCGTTGGCAAGGCGTTCTTTCGCACCGGCATTCCAAGGCTGGTGCCCGGCATCCACGGCGGCGCGATCGCCGGCGAGCGTATTCCCGGGCTGCCCTTCGATCCGCGGATGAAGCTGCTGCATTTCCACGCCCAGGACCGCACGCGCTGGCTGGCTGCTCTGCCCTTCCGGCTGGAACGCGGCGCCTATCGCTACCGGCCCGGTCTGCACGCCCACCTCAGCGCCGCCAGCCAGGCAGAAATTACCGCCTTCTATGACGCCACCCAGCGCGTGACGCCGGAACAGGCCCGGCGCCTTGCCGGGGCGGGGCGGCTGGTCGAAGCCGATCTCGGCCTGAACGCCCGGGTCGCGGCGCTGCGGGTGGAGGGCTGAGGGCTGAAGGCTGAAGGTTGGGGGCGAAGTGGCACCCTGCGGCCGGGGCCGCAGGGTCAGGCCCGAGGCTACATCCCCTCGCCAGGCGCCCGCTGCAGGTGGCGCCAGCGGATCATCTCGGCCACCGCCGCTTCGGCCAATGCGGCCCAGGCGACAAGATCGGCCGCCTCGGCGCGGGTTGCCATGGTGATCCGTGTCTCGCCGCGAAACAGATCCATCGGCGCTTGCGGATGGGCCGCGGTCCAGCCCGTCCGCTGCCGCGGACTGGCCCGCAGCGGCCAGGTCAGCGACAGGCGCCAGCCTTCGGCCCAGGGATCGGCGCGAAACTCGGCGCCGCTGGCCGAAAGCCGGGCATAGATGGTGGCACCCTCGGCCTCGATCCCCGGAAACCCGGCCTGCCGCAGCGCCGTAAGCATCGCCGCGCTCACCGCCGCGGTCATGCCACCAGGGCCTCGGCGCGCTTCAGGTCGACCGAAACCAACTGGCTGACCCCCTGTTCCTGCATGGTGACGCCGAACAGCCGGTCCATCCGCGCCATGGTCACGGCATGATGGGTGATGCAGAGGAACCGGGTCTCGGTCCGGCGCGTCATCTCGTCCAGCAGGTCGCAGAAGCGGGTGACATTGGCATCGTCAAGCGGTGCGTCGACCTCGTCCAGCACGCAGATCGGCGCCGGATTGGCCAGGAAGACACCGAAGATCAGCGCCAGCGCCGTCAGCGTCTGCTCTCCGCCCGACAGCAGCGACAGCGTGGCCAGCCGCTTGCCGGGGGGCTGGCACATGATCTCCAGCCCCGCCTCCAGCGGATCGTCGGATTCGACCAGCACCAGCCGGGCCTCGCCGCCGCCGAACAGATGGGTGAACAGCGCCGCGAAATTGGTGTTCACCTGTTCGAAAGCGGTC